>JBBRYE010000001.1:0-77013 GCA_038237895.1 Sphingobacteriales bacterium
ATCATTAAAATTTCTAACACCAAAAATGGTAAAACCATCAAAAGAAACTTTAGTTTGTCCTTTATAACTACCCCAAATTAATAAATCATTAGATTGTTCTCCAGAGGCTAAAATACCGGGCTGCAACCTTAATAAATTATAAATGGAGTTATCGCTTCCACCTGGCAAATTCTCGCCTACGCTATGGTTAATCTTTAAATTTCCCGCACTATAAAAAGTATTACTTTCCACATTTTTAGAAACAGTATTAAAAATCACTTCAGAAAGTAGAATATTATTTTTTTGAAGTTTGATTGCCAAATATTTTTTTGCATCAACTAATGTATCGAGTTTTAAATACCCTAAATAGGAGACCTGTAGCTTAAATAAGCTATCAGTTTTAGAAGAAAAAGAAAAGTTGCCTTTTTGATCAGAGATTAAAGATAAACCGTTAATTACAATGGTAGAGAATGGAAGTGTTTCATTACTTATGGCGTCAGAAATGTTACCTGTCAATAAATAATTTGACGGCTTATTTTGCTTTAAATCACTAATAACAAAAACATTATTTAAAGATTCTAATTTTAAAGGTAATCCTTTTAAAAGATACTTTAAGGCTTTTTCTGATGTGCTAAATTCTCTTGTTAAATTAATTTGATAGGCGCCTAATTTATCATCGTTAAAAGAAACATTTATGGCATATTTATCTCTGAGATTTGTAATTACTTTATTTAGGCTAATATTGTTCGCAGTTATCAGTATCCTTTCTTGTGAAAAAACAGATAACGTACTAAACAGTAATAATGTAAATATGATAAAGGCAAATGCCTTTAATTTAAAGTGTTTTTTGTATAAGATATGCCCCAGAAGGCAATTTTTTATATTCAAGTCCAAAAGGTTTGCAAACTAGGTTTAGAGCTAATTCTATATCGTTTTCTTTATCGAAGTTTCCAGTATATAACTCTTTAGAATTGCTAGAGTTTTCAATTTTTACACCGTAACGCAATTCAATTTCAGAGAATACTTCATTTAAGGGAACTTGTGTAAAAACAAATTTCCCAATGCTCCAACAGGTTGCTAATTTAGCATTAACGTTTGGATTTAATTTGATATTTCCTTCATCAGAAAACTTAACCATTTGGTTGGGAGTGATTAATGTTTCTTGTTTTGTTTTTAGAGAAACTACCTTTACTTTTCCCGTTAAACAAGTAACTCTATATTGATTGTTTCTGGCAAAAATATTAAAACTTGTACCAACAACTGTTGTGGTGCCAATATTAGAAATCACTATAAACTTCTTTCCTTTTTTTACTTTAAAAAAAGCTTCACCAGTTAAATTAACTTCTCTATTAACTTTCCACCAAATGGGGTTATAAGAAATTTCTGAATTAGAATTTAAATGCACCACAGAACCGTCTGGTAAAAACGCTATCTCTTGCTTTCCAGCAATTGTTCTTACAGATTTTTTATAAAATTTACTGCCCAATACCGATGCAAAAATTAAAGCAAAAATTAAGCTTGCTGCAATTTGCCATTTCCTAGCATTCATAAAAACAACATTTCCTTGTTTCTTTAATGGCTTTTCCAGCATCAATTCAAGCGCTGCCCAAACATCTTCTTTACTTCTTTTAGCATCCATTGGTTTAAACTTATTTATTAAGTTTAAAGGATCATCATTTAAGTGCTTATTGTTTAAACTATCCATATTTTAACACCTTTCTTAAATAGTGCAACGCATTAGACATTCTCTTTTCTACTGTTTTAATGCTTATATCAAGCCTTTCGGCAATTTCTGCATATTTTAATTCTTCCATCCTGCTCATCATAAAAACAGTACGTTGTTTTTCTGGCAATTGTACCAAAGCTAATTGGTAATTATTTTGTAGTTGCTTATAATCATAAGAATCATCCACTACTAATTCGGTAAGTTGCAATTGCATTCTATTGGTATATTTTGCCTCAACTTCTAATCTTCTATATTTACTAATCAACATATCCTTAGCAATTTTATATAGAAGATATTTGGCGTTTTTTAAATCAAGTTTCATCTGCTTTTCCAAAATTCTAACAAATACATCCTGCGTTATATCTGTAGCAATATCCATATCACCAACCCTATAAAAAACATAGTTCTTTATAGCCTCAAAATAGCTATCAAATAAAAATTTGAAATCTTCTTTTTCCAATCAA
This sequence comes from Sphingobacteriales bacterium, assembly GCA_038237895.1. Taxonomy (GTDB): domain Bacteria; phylum Bacteroidota; class Bacteroidia; order Sphingobacteriales; family Sphingobacteriaceae; genus Pseudopedobacter. The sequence goes on from JBBRYE010000001.1 coordinate 2,170, forward strand.
TTGAAATATTACTGGTACAACTATATACCGAACTAGTGAGCATTTACCCTCATTTGTAATGAGTCAAAAATATTTTGGTTTTTTTAAAAGTAAAAGAAGCTTCATTTTTAAATATTTAAAAGAGAAAAAAGTGGAATTAAATTTGATTATGTTGTAAAATCTATATATTTATCCAACAAAAATAAATTCTTTATATGAATACGACAAAAAAAGTAAAAGAATCATCTATTCTCAATTTTGAAGAAGAATATAATTTCATTATTAAGAACAATGAAACTATTCCGTTAAATAATCAAGAATGGTCAAAAAAAGGTGATTTTTTCACAAAACTTACATTATATAAAGAATATACTCCAGTAAAAACTTCTTGTAGTACTACTCTTTTCGAAGCTATATAATATGCCTAATTGGAGTGAAGTGCTTCTGGAAATTCAGGCAACAAGTACAAATAATCCTGGAAAGAATCCATTAGATATTGTAAGAAGAAAATATCTTAAATTAATTCATGATAGTACAGGACGAAATGTAATAGCATACTATTCTGGCTGGCTTCAAAAGCCTGGAGCAGCCGATACTGCTGTTAACGATAAAGATAAATCAGGATTTATGTTGACGATTAATAAAATGGACAAAAAAATTGGTCTAGATTTAATCTTACATACACCTGGTGGAGATATAGCAGCAACAGAATCTTTAGTTGATTATTTATATTCAATATTTGGCAAAAACTTAAGAGTTATTGTTCCTCAGATATCAATGTCAGCAGGAACTATGATTGCTTTATCAGCCAAAGAAATCGTTATGGGAAAACATTCTAATCTTGGCCCCATAGATCCGCAAATGGGAGGTTTAGCATGCCAAGCTATTTTAGATGAATTTAAACAAGCTAAAGAGGATATTAAAATAAATCCACAATCTGCTGCACTTTGGCAGGTTATTATTGGAAAGTATCATCCAACATTTCTTGGGGCATGTAAACAGGCTATCGAATGGTCTGAAGAAATGGTCTCTAAATGGTTATTGGAAAATATGTGTGCGGGAGATAATGCTAAGGTTACTAAAATTATGGGAACTTTTTCTAATCATAAAAAACAAAAATCTCATGCTAGACACATATCAAAAAATGAATGCGAAGAGGTCGGATTAAATATTACAACTTTAGAAGACAATCAAATTCTTCAAGATTTAGTTTTAACAACCCACCATGCTTTCATGCATACATTTGGGAATACGTCAGCGGTAAAAATAATTGAAAATCATAATGGTATTGCCTACATTGAACAATCAGAAATGGTAAATCCAACAAATTAATTCATAAACAAAAAATCCCCACCTAAAAGATGAGGATTTTAATATAGTTTACAAAGTCTTTATTCTTTGCTCTTAAGATCTTTATTCTAAAAAATTAAGCTCCTAAAACAACTCTTTTGAAAGCTGTAACGGTTAAGCCTTTGTTAGTATCGTCCAAAAATTTACGAATGTCTTTAGAAGAGTCTTTAACAAACTCTTGATTTAATAAAGTTTGTTCTTTGTAGAATTTGTTCAATTTACCAGCAGCAATTTTTTCAATCATCGCTTCAGGCTTACCTTCTGCTCTAATTTGCTCTTTAGCAATTTCTAATTCCTTTTCAATAATTCTAGAATCAACATCTTCTTTATCAACACCAACCGGGCTCATTGCAGCAATTTGCATGGCAACATCTTTTCCAGCTTCGTCTAAGCCCTCACCATCTTGATTAAAACCAACCAAAACAGCTAAACGGTAATTGCCATGAATGTAAGCAACAACTTTTTCAGCTTCAACAATTTCAAATTTAGAAACACCAATTTTCTCACCGATTTTACCAGTTTGATCAATAATTAAATCAGAGATTTTTGCACCATCCATTTCTAATGAAACTAATTCTTCAATAGTACTTGGACTAGTAGCAACTGCTTTATCAGCAATAGCTTGAGCAAAAGCAACGAAATCAGCGTTTTTAGCAACAAAGTCAGTTTCGCAATTAACTTCTATGATAATTCCTTTTTTACCGTCTGTGGTGGTTTTAGCAATTACTACCCCTTCGTTAGAATCTCTATCCGAACGAGAAGCAGCTACTTTAGCACCTTTTTTACGTAAATAATCAGTTGCAGCTTCAAAATCGCCATTAGCTTCTGTTAAAGCTTTTTTGCAATCCATCATACCTGCGCCAGTTTGCTGACGAAGTTTGTTTACATCTGCTGCAGAAATTTGTACTGTAGACATTTTATGAAAATTTTTTCCCCTCGTTCCTCCGCCAGCTGGCGGAGGATGAACCGGGTGTGAATATTTTATTTGTTATTTTATTTAGCAAATCCAATTCGGCATCCTCTTTAGGGGACCGAGGGGTTTATTCTCCCTTTGCTTCTTCAGCAGGAGCAGTAGCTTCTTGAGCAACTGGCTCAGCTACAGCAACTGGTTCAGCGACATCAGCTCCTTTACGGATTCTTTTGCCACCTTCAGAAGGTGCTCTTTCTGTTTTTGCTTCTTTAGCTTCTGGCGCATCAACTTTTGCTTTTTCAGCAGCAGCTTCTTTATCGCTTTCGGCATCTTTCTCATGCTTACGTTCTTCTAAACCTTCTTTAATAGCATCGATAATGATACCTGAAATTAAAGAAATAGATTTTGTAGCATCGTCATTTGCTGGTATTGGGAAATCAATGTTAGAAGGATCTGAGTTAGTATCCACCATTGCAAAGGTTGGGATATTTAACTTTAAAGCTTCAGTTACAGCGATATGTTCTTTCTTAACATCGATTAAAAATAATGCCGCTGGTAAACGGTTCAAATCAGCAATACCTCCTAAAAGGCTTTCTAATTTAATACGCTCACGTTGTATCATTAATTTTTCTTTCTTAGAAAGTACATCATAAGTTCCATCTTTAGTCATCTTGTCGATGTTTGTCATCTTCTTGATCGACTTTCTAACAGTAGCAAAGTTAGTTAACATACCACCTAACCATCTTTCGGTTACGAAGGGCATATTTACAGATTTTGCATATTCTGCAACGATGTCTTTAGCTTGTTTCTTTGTAGAAACAAATAATACTTTACGACCAGATTTAACAATTTGTTTAATAGCAGAAGCTGCTTCTTCAACTCTTGTTAAAGTTTTGTTTAAGTCGATGATGTGAATTCCGTTTCGCTCCATAAAAATATATTGAGCCATTTTCGGATTCCATTTGCGGGTAAGGTGACCAAAATGTACACCTGCATCCAATAAGTCCTGATAAGTTGTTCTTGCCATTGTCTTGTCCTCCGAATTTTAACGTTTACTGAATTGGAATTTCTTTCTAGCCTTAGCTCTACCTGGTTTCTTACGTTCAACCATACGGCTATCACGCGTCATGATACCTTTAGCTCTAAGTGAAGGTTTCCTAATTGGGTCTAATTCAACAATAGCTTTAGCAATACCTAAACGAACGGCCTCAGCCTGTCCTTTAACCCCACCACCAGCAACATTTACTGTAACATCAAACTGTCCTGTTACTTCCGCAACAATAAAAGCTTGGTTAACAATGTATTGCAAAGGCAACGTTGGGAAATATTCTTTATGGTCTTTACCGTTTACGGTAATGGTACCGTTGCCGTCTTTTAAATAGATACGGGCAACTGCAGTTTTTCTTCTTCCAGAAGTATTAGTAACTGACATTTCTTTTCTCCTTTAAATTTAAAATTTAAGTTCTTTAGGGTTTTGTGCAACATGCGGATGTTCGTTTCCTGCGTAGATATACAAGTTTTTGAAGATTGCTCTTCCCAACCTGTTTTTAGGTAACATACCGCGTACAGCCTTCTCAATAATACGAGTAGGATGCTTTGCCATCAACTCCTTTGGAGTAATGAAACGCTGACCACCTGGATAACCAGTATATCTAACATAAACCTTGTCAGACATTTTGTCTCCTGTCAATTTAACCTTGTCTGCATTGATAACGATTACATTATCGCCGCAGTCTACGTGTGGGGTAAACGATGGCTTGTTTTTTCCTCTTATCACCTTAGCGATGTTAGAAGACAAGCGCCCCAAAATCTCTCCTTCAGCGTCAACAACAACCCATTGTTTGTCAACGGTTTTATTATTTGCAGAGACAGTTTTGTAACTTAACGTATTCACTTGCTTTAATTTAAATGATTAATTATATAATATCCCCAAATTTTAGGGACTGCAAAGATAGGACTATGCTTTTAAATATCAAAGGGTTGGGTGGTTATTTATTTTGTTTGTTAGGTGATTTTAAGTGGTAGGTAGTAAGTTTTAGATTTTTTGTGAAGTTGAAATTGGAGGGTTAAAAGTTTAAAGTGATTAAGAAGCTTTTAAATTTAATCAAGATTTGGACGTTTCCACCAGCTGGCGAACGAGAATTCTGCTACCTGACTGCCTGTATGCAATTATCTTTTTATTTTCATTCCGCTCGCTCCTTTACAATGTAGTAAACAGAAAAGATGGTATTTTAATACTCCATAACAAATCTAAAAACTTTTGGAAATTTTCTTTTGTCTCCCCACTTTGTATTCACAAATTGTAACCTAACATTTAGAAATACAATAATAATCCTTCCTCAACCTATTAAAAAAATTAAGAAGTCCAGGCAAAAAGAATTAACATTCTTTAACGTTTTTTTAATTTTTCTGCCATATCATTTAAGATATTTGCATTGTTAAATTTATTGTTGTTAAAAACTAAATGCAATCCAGACAAATTTTTCAAACCCCTTCCACCAATCGTTGGAAAAGGTTTAAATGGGCAAGTAGGATTTTATTCCTCGCTATTATTATCTCTATAATTTGTGTTGTAATTACTATTGCTTCCAAAAAATATCCCTCTCTTCCCGATTTAAGTAAAGCGTATAATTCTTATAACATCAAAAATGTTGAACAAATAAAGAAGTCTACTAAATATAAAGAGTTCTATATCGCAAAAAGTAAGCTTGTTCAATTAAAAAAAGATAGAGAACTTTACAAAAAGCTTCATCCAAACAATTTAAATAGGGTAAACTTTGGGTTTTTTGTAGATTGGGATGCCCAGTCTTATACATCGTTAAATGATCATATTGATAAAATGGATATGATCATTCCAGAATTTTTCTTTTTAAAAACAGATTCAAATCTGCTAACCACCAAAATTGATGATGATGTTATTAAAATTGCAAAAAAACATCATAAAAAAATTTTAGCATCTGTAAAAAATTATATCAATGGCAATTGGGATGGTGCAGCAGTACGAAGAATTATTCATTCTCCAACCAACAGTACCGAATTTATCAATAATTTAACTTATCAATTAAAAAAATATCATTTAGATGGTGTAAACGTAGATTTTGAAGAGTTAAATGAATCTACTGATGAATATGTAGTTGCTTTTCAAAAACAGCTTTATGAAACCCTACATAAGAACGGAATGGTTGTTACGCAAGATGTATCGCCAGATAATGAAGACTACAACATCAAAGAATTAGTAAAATATAATGATTATATCTTTTTAATGGCATATGATCAACATACAGAATTGAGTAATGCAGGTGATATCTCTCATCAAGATTGGGTAGAAGAAAAGTTAGAAAAAATCTGTACTGAAATATCAAGTTCTAAAGTTGTTTTGGCAATTGCTGGTTATGGGTTTGATTGGCCAGAAAACGGCGTTGGATTAAATATGACCTATCAAACTGCTATTTCTAATGCTCAACAATACAATGCTAAAGTTTTATTTGATCCATTATCTGGCAACCTACATTATAATTATATTGATAATCATAATATTAAACATAAAGTTTATTTCACAGATGCAGCTACTAATTTTAACATTATGCGAAAAGCAGATGATTGGGGTGTTGGTGGTATTGCCTTATGGCGATTAGGCTCTGAAGACCCACGATTGTGGAAGTTTTTTAGGAGAGATTTGACTATTGAGGCGTTAAATAAACAAAATTATAAAGGTGAAGAACTTTCTAAAGTAGAACTTAATGATCGTATTAACTATTCTGGAGATGGAGAAATATTAGATCTAGTTACTACTCCAAAAGACGGAAAATTAACTCTTAAAATTGATTCTGTTTCTAAATTAATAATAGATCAACAATATATTTCATTACCCACAAAATATGTTATCAATAAGTTTGGACATGCCGATAAAAAGGTAATTCTAACTTTTGATGATGGTCCAGATCCAGCTTATACTCCTCAAATATTATCAATATTAAAAAAAGAAAAAGTTCCTGGTACTTTTTTTATGGTAGGTATTATGGCAGAAAACAACATTCCCTTAGTTAAAGATGTTTTTGATGCGGGCTATGAGATTGGAAACCATACTTTTTTTCATCCAGATCTTTCAAAGGTAAGCCAAACTAGGGTTATTTTTGAGCTAAATGCAACCAGAAAATTATTGGAATGTATTACAGGTAAAAGCACAATTTTATTTAGAGCTCCTTACAATGCAGATGCTGAACCACAAGTAAGGGCAGAAGTTTTGCCAGTTGCACAAAGCAGAGCCGAGAATTATATAAACGTCGGCGAATCTATAGATCCACAAGATTGGAAACCAGGTATAACTGCGGAGGAAATTGTAAAGCAAGTAATTGCCCAACACGATAAGGGTAGTATCATTTTATTGCATGATGCAGGCGGAGACCGTACTCAAACAGTTTTAGCATTACCTAAAATAATTACCTACTATAAAAAACTGGGATATCAATTTACAACTGTAGCAAGTATTTTAGGAAAAACAAAAGCAGAGGTAATGCCCGCCATATCAGATGATGCTGATAGTGGCTTAATTGGACAAGCCGATAAAATATTTGTAAGTTCTTTCTTTTACGGCAACAAAATTTTATACAATGTTTTTATCATCTCTATATTTTTAGCTTTAATAAGATTATTTATTATTACCGTTTTAGCGATTAGAAAATATAACAAAGAGAAGAAAAAAATTAAATCAATTTCAACACTTTATCCCCCTGTTAGCATATTGATTCCTGCTTATAATGAAGAAATTACAGTTATTAAAACAATTGAAAGTTTATTAAAATTAGACTATCCAGAATTAGAATTACTTTTTATTGATGATGGATCAAAAGATAAAACCTTATCTATTGTAAAAGATGCTTTTAAAGACCATAGCAAAGTGAGAATTCTTTCAAAAGCCAACGGAGGAAAGGCATCTGCATTAAATTATGGTATTTCTTTAAGCAAATATGAGTTTATTGTTTGTATTGATGCGGATACGCAATTAAATAAAGAAGCTATTAAAAATTTGATGCAGGGATTTGAGCTTCCAGATATTGCGGCTATTGCGGGTACGGTTAAAGTTGGTAATGAAAATAATTTCTTAACCAAATGGCAATCTATAGAATACATTACCAGCCAAAATATGGATCGTAGAGCTTTTGAAGTCTTAAATAGCATTACCGTTATACCTGGCGCAATCGGCGCATTTAGAAAAGATGTTGTTAAGCAAGTTGGAGGTTTTACAAGTGATACTTTAGCAGAAGATTGCGACCTAACTATGCGTATTTTAAAAGCGGGTTACATTGTGAAAAATTGCACCAATGCAATAGCTTATACAGAAGCGCCAGAAACAATTGATATGTTTTTGAAACAACGTTTTAGATGGAGCTATGGTGTAATGCAAAGTTTTTGGAAAAACAGAGATGCGCTTTTCAATAAAAAGTATGGCTATTTTGGGATGATTGGTATGCCTAATATTCTCATATTTCAAATCCTTTTACCATTATTTGCACCCTTAGCAGATTTATTTATGATTGGGGCAATTGTTAGCGGTGTTTGGAATCTGATTGAATTAGGCGCCTTAAATTGGGCTGCTATTGTAAGCACCTTCTCATTAAGCACAAGTTTTGGCCAAGTAATATTTTACTATTTACTTTTTGTAATAGTTGATTTGATATTTGCCTGCTTTGCTTTTAAAATAGAAAAAGAACCATTAAGAAAACTTTTATATATCATACCTCAACGCTTTGTATGGCGACAATTAATGTATTATGTTTTATTTAAATCGTTAAGAAAAGCTTTAAAAGGAGAGATGAGCGGTTGGGGAGTTTTAACAAGGACTGGAAATGTGAATGCGCAAGTGGATTGAGTTTTAGCCCTTTTAATAAATTATTTTAGAGAGGATATTTCACTCATTTTATTTTAAAATAATATTTGATAATATAAAGACTTCTTTCTTAAATAAAGATGTTAAATAAGTTTAAAAATCAAATTTTATTAAATAAAGAAGCTGTCTCAATTATATTTGAGACAGCTTCTTTAAAGTTAGATTTAATTATAACCAGGATTTTGAACCAACTTTGGATTAGCGTCAATTTCTCTTTGAGGGATTGGAAAAACCAATTTATCGGCGCTCCATACTATACTTCCAACATTTGTTTGGGTTCTTTTAGCATCATGTAATGAAAAACCTTCAAAAGCAAGTTCATGAGCTCTTTCATTTAAAACGTTCGCTAATGTGGCAATAACCAATGGCAAACCTACTCTACTCCGTACAGTTGTTAAATCTTGGGTTGGCGTTACACCACCTACAGGAACGGCAGGAAATAATCTCAGATTGGCTTCTGCTCTTGTCAAATACATCTCAGCCAGTCTAATAACAGACACATTACCGTATCTATTACTAAATTTTCCTATAAATCTTGATCCTCCAGAAGTGAAATAAGTATTTTTCCTTTGATCACCTGTTTCATAGCTATTGAACCAAGTGGTTGAAATTGCCGCATCTCCACGCCCTCCATTATCACCTGAATCATAAAATTGGTTAAATCCATTAGACCCTGTTTGTGTGGTTACCTGCATTGAAAAAATATCTTCGCTCGTATTTGAACCTGCGCTACCTCCTCTTAATGGAAATGCGCCAACATAAGTTGGAGTTAAACTTTTTCCCGATCCCGTAATTACTCTATTTGCTGCTTGGGCGGCATTTGAAAAATCTCCTTTTTGCAAATAAATTCGGGACAATATGGCCGCTGCGGCATATTTTGTAGCAAAAAAGCCATTTGTAGTAGGTAGTTTAGCCTCCGCATCAGTTAAATCACTTATAGCTTGCTCATATACTGCATCAACAGTAGCTCTAGATACGAAAATAGAACCATCCACAGCTTTAGTTGGTGTTAAAACGATAGGTACACCTAAGTTTGTTTTTGGATCACCATTATTATATGCCTTTCCAAAAAGTCTAACTAAATCAAAATAAATTGAACCTCGAATAAACTTTGCCTGTCCTTCTACACTATTCTTATTTGCTGCATCTACCTTGTCAATTGCTGATAAAACATTATTAACGTCGTTTATTACATCGAAACCTCTTGTCCATGTACTGTTAACAAAAATATTATCTTTTGGTATGGCTTTGTTAATAATTTGAGTTAGCCCTTGAAAAGTCCCTGTCCATTCTATGCTCCCATTATCTGCCAAAAAATCAGCTTCTAAAAAAGCTCTTCCTCCATAAAAATCTACGTTCCCTAATTCTGCGTAAGCTCCATTTAAAGCTACAGATACATCTTTTGATGTTAACAAGGCTTTATCCTGATCAATACTCTGGGTGGGTTTGATGTCTAATTGAGAATCACAAGATGCTAAACCAACAATTAGAAAGGACGCAGTTAATAAACTATATATATGTATTTTTTTCATGTCTTTTCGTATTTTAAATTATAATCCAATGTTTAGTCCAAAAGAAATTACTCTAGCCTGAGGTGCTGAGTAAAAATCAACTCCTTGATTTATATTAGAAGATTGATAATCAGCATTAACCTCAGGATCCCATCCTTCATATTTAGTAAACGTGGCTAAGTTTTGCCCTGTAGCATAAACCCGCAATCTATTTAATTTTAATTTTGTAGTTAGGCTAGATGGTAATGTATAGCCTAAGGTTAAGGTCTTTAATCTGAGGTAGGAACCATTAGATAAATATCTTGTGGAATTCTCTACACCATTTCCATAAAATAATCTTGGTTCGGGTACATTGGTAATATCTCCAGGTTTATCCCAGTATGTCAGCTGATCGGTGGTCTGATTGTCATAACCATTTCCCCCACTAGCACTCATATACTGTCCGCCTGCATTAAATATTTTATTACCAGAAACACCTTGGAAAAACACAGTTAGATCGATTCCTTTAAAAGACATATTGTTATTAAAACCATAAATATATTTTGGATTTGGATTACCTGCAAAAATACGTTCTGCTACGTTTACATTATTTGTAGTAGTTCTATCCAATGTACCATCAGCATTTTTTGTGTTTTTAAACCAGATAGCATCACCATTAGCGGGATTTACACCAGCATATTCAGGCAAATAAAATACTCCTATTGGTTGGCCTTCTATACCATAATTTATACTATTTGTACCCAATTGCTGTCCGCCTAAATCTGTGATTTTATTTTCATTGTTGGCAAAGCTTATACTACTAGACCATTTAAATTTTCCTACAAAATTATCAGTGTTTAAAGAAACCTCAAATCCTTTGTTAGTTAATTTTCCAATATTCTTTGTGTAAGTGGCGAATCCTGAGGTTGCAGGAACAGGAACATTTAATAAAAGTCCATTTGTTTTTTTCTCATAATAATCAAATGAGCCATTTACTCTATTTTTGTAAATTCCAAAATCTAAACCCAAATCCATTTGCTTTGTTTCTTCCCAACTTAATTCAGGATTTTGGATTTGTGTAGGAAGTTGGCCAGCCAACCCTCCGTAAGCACCATTTCCACTATACAAGCCTCTAGATGCGAAGTTTCCTATTTCAGAGTTTCCAGTTAATCCATAACTACCTCTCAATTTTAAAAAACTTATTATTTTATTATCTTTTAAGAAACTCTCTTCACTTAATATCCATCCTAAGGACCCTGCGGGGAAAAAACCATATTTATTATCTGTACCAAATCGTGAAGACCCATCAAATCTTGCACTAAAAGAAACTAAATACTTATTATTGAACTTATAATTACCCCTGAAGAAATAAGAAAGAAAACTAAATGCCGTCTCTGTACTTGATCCGCCAGTTTTGCTTGCTGCACTTGCAAGTTTTTTATAGGAATCACTTGGAAATTCTTCCCCTGAAGTTGAGTTTGAGTTAGTGGTTTGCTTTTGAAAACTTGTTCCTAAAACTGCATCGAATGTACTTTTGACTCCAAAGGTTTTGGTATAAGTGAAGAAATTATTTGTGTTCAGGTTTACAACAAAACTTGATGCGTTAAACCCGCTGCCATTATTTACCCCGCTATTTCTAAAAGTTAAAGTACCAAAATAATTCTCTTCATTCTGATTGAGATTATCAACAGAAAAATCAGTAGTAAATTTTAACTCTGGTAAGATTTTAACATTTGCGAAAATTTTTGAAATATTTCTATAAACTTTCGTTTTGTAAAAAGCATTATCAACGCTTAATAAAGGATTATAGTAAACAGGGTAATTTGTTGCTTGTCCTGGCAAACTTCCACTTAATAGGCCTGTTCTAGGGTCTATCAAAGGTGTGATTGGTGAAAGCGCTACAATTTGAATAGGAGTCGAGAAAGCATTATCATTTGAAACTCTATCATTTCTACTCTGATTCACATTTATATTTAAACCTAAATCTATAAAATCATTTGCCTTATGTGTAAGGTTGATTCTTCCTGAATATTTTTTATAGCCATTGGCGATAATGATACCATCTTGATCTAGAAACTGACCTGAAATATAAAATGTAGTTTTATCATTTCCTCCAGAGAAATTTAAATCATATTCTTTAATCACTGGATTATTTTTAAAAGCTAAGGATTCCCAATCTGTATTTACTTTAAATGTTTGATAATCAGTGTTACCTGCAGAATACCTTAATAATCTTGACTCGACGGATGCAGAACGATTTGCCTGGGCAGCTGCTAAAGTTGAAAATGAGCCGGCATTAAAAAGTTGGGTCGCCGCTCCATTTCCGGCTCTTCTAAAAATTTGAACATATTGTTCTGCATTTAAAAAATCTCTGTGGTTTGTAGGTGAGCTTACTCCTCCAAAAGCACTAAAGCTAATTTTTGATTGGCCTGCCTTACCTTTCTTAGTGGTTATTAAAACCACTCCGTTAGATGCCCTTGCACCATAAATAGCTGCTGCGGATGCATCCTTTAAAACTTCAATAGATTCAATATCAGTTGTATTGATATCCGCCAAAGGATTAGTTGAAGCAGAAGTACTTGAAAGGTTTGAAGTTGTAATTACAATTCCATCAACAACATATAATGGATCGTTTCCAGCAGAAACTGATGCTGAACCTCTTACTCTTACTTTTATTCCTTGCCCCACTTTACCATTTTGAGACTCTACAAATACACCAGCGGCCTTACCTTGAATGGCCGATTCAAAACTTGTAACTGGTATGTTTTCCAAATCTTTAGCATTAACTTGGGCCACAGACCCTGTCAAATCTTGCTTTATTTGAGTTCCGTATCCAACTACAACAACTTCAGATAATGCCTTTAGATCTTCTGCCAACTTTACATTCATAGTTGTAGAAACAGAAAGTTCCATTTCTTTAAAGCCAATGTAGCGAAACATTAAAATTTTAGCAGTAGATGGAACAGAAAGCTTAAAATTTCCATTGGCATCTGTTTGAGAGCCATATGAAGCATTTCCTTTTACTGAAACACTTACTCCTGGTAATGGAGATCCATCAGTTGCAGATGTTACTTTTCCGGATATGGTTTTGTTTTGAGCATACAAAACAGTAACCATTAAAAAGCACATTAAAAAACAGCTTAGTAATAATTTTCTCATATAATTTTATTTAGTTAAAAAACTAAATTAATAATTAATTATGAAAACAATAAAATAAATAGTAAATTTTAAAGGATTTTATTAAAAATTAGAAAAAAACAAGGAAATACTCAGCTTAAAACAATCATAATTTGGTTTTTTTCGACTTTATCTCCATAATTTACATTAATTTTTCTAATTATAATGTCTTTAGGTGATTTTATCATATTTTCCATCTTCATAGCCTCTAAAACTAAAAGATTTTCTCCTTTTTTTACTTCTTCTCCTTCATTTACAAAAACTTTTAGAACTAAACCAGGCATTGGAGCTTTAATTTCCTTTAGTTTGTTGTTATTAATATTTTCTAAGCCCAAATTTTTTAACAATTCATCATATTGATCCTTAACTTTAATCTCATAAAAATTGTTATTTACCTTAAACTTAAAGATTTTATCAATCAAATTTTTCTCTACCAGTTCGGCGGTGTAAGATTTATTGTCTTTAATAATATGATATTTATTATTACCAGCACTTACCATGTCTAAACTTAAATCGTTACCATTTAAATTAATCACATCATTTTTAATCGATGTTTCGAAATCAAAACTGTTATTTACCTTTATTTTAAACATATTTATTGTGTTAAAGCGTATTGTATAAGATTGGCACCCATTTTTAAAGCTTCTATTCTTTTTGCTTGTGAATCATCTGGATAGGTGCCAAGATCTTCCCAGCCGTTTCCTAAATCACATTCATAATCATAAAAACATACTATTTTTCCTTTATAAATTAAGGCAAAGCCTTGCGGACGTTTTGCATCATGCTCATGTATTTTTGGTAATCCGTTTGGGAAATCAAATTTTTGATGAAACATGGGATGATTTGGCGGCAACTCAACAAAATCTAATTCTGGAAAAACTTTTTTCATTTGTGGACGGATAAATTTATCTAAGCCATAATTATCATCAATATGCAGAAAACCACCGCCAATTAAATAATTTCTTAGATTTTTAGCTTCCTGATCAGTAAAAATAACATTGCCATGTCCCGTTAAGTAAACAAAAGGATAATTATATAAATCGCTGCTGCCAATTTCCACCAAACCTTCTTCAGTAGAAATATTGGTGCCTAAGTTTTTGTTGCAGAAATCAATAAGATTGGGGATTGCCGTTCTGTTTGCATACCAATCTCCCCCACCATTATATTTTAATTTTGCGATTTTGTAGGTTGATGAAAAAGAAGTAGAAAGTAGAAAGTAAAAAGTGGAAAGCCCTAAAATTAGAAAAAAATTTAGTCTCTTAGCTCTAAAACATATTTCTTGTTTTGAAGCTTCCCTATTACCTTTAAACTTTTTACTTTTAAATTTTAACTGAATCATCTATTCAAATAATTTATCTCAAAACAAGCCTCTAAAGCTGCGGTTTCCGTTCTTAATCTGCTTTCACCTAAAGTTATGGGGACAAATCCATTTTGTAAAGCGAGGTCTATTTCTGAAAAAGAAAAATCACCTTCAGGACCAATTAAAATTAAATATTTTTGTTGAGGTTTAAAAGCATCTACTATCGTTGATTTTTTATTTTCCTCGCAATGAGCTATGAATTTTAAATCGGCGGAAGCCTGAGAAATAAACGTTTTGAAAGAGATATAATTATTAAGATGAGGGTGGTAAGCTTTTAGAGACTGCTTTATTGCAGAAGTAATAATTTTGTTGGAACGATCTAATTTAATCTCTTTCCTTTCGGATCTATCACAAATAATAGGGGTAATTTCATCAATGCCAATCTCAGTTGCTTTTTCTAAAAACCATTCGAAACGATCAATATTTTTTGTAGGCGCTATTGCAATATGTAGGTAGTGGTTTCTTTTGCCAAATTCCAGTTTTGTATCAATGATATTTAAAATGGTTCTTTTCGGATGTTCATCAATAATTTCAGCCAAATAAAATCCGCCTTTACCATCAATCAAGTTGACCTGATCGCCATTTTTTAAACGTAAAACTTTAATGCAGTGTTTGCTTTCCTCTTCATCTAACTGATAAGTTTTTGATTGTATATCAGGTGTATAAAAAAGATGCATAATTTAATGATTATCTATCTGTTCTTCTTTTTCTAAAAGCAATTGAAGCTTAACAGATTCTATATTTTGACCCACTTTTTTAAGGATGGTAAAGGTATAGCCGTTAAAATCTTTGGTTTCTCCTACTTCTGGGATTTTCCCAAAAATTTCACTTATCAAACCAGCAATGGTATCGTAATCTTCATCCTCTGGCAAATCATGAGGTAAATGTTCATTTACATCATAAACCGTTGCAGAGGAAGTGATGATGAATTCGTTATCAGATATCTTTTCTACCAAGGGCTTTTCCTCATCATATTCGTCTTGTATATCGCCCACCAATTCTTCTACAATATCCTCTAAAGTTACCATGCCCGCAGTACCACCAAACTCATCCAATACAATAGCAATTTGAATACGTTTTAACTTCAATTCGGCCATTAAATCATTTATTTTTTTTGATTCTGGTACAAAAAGAGGTTTTCTTAAAATATCGTTCAAATTAAATTTACCGTGTTTTACAATAAGAGATAAAATATCTTTTGCATGTACAATACCAACAATTTTATCAATGGTATCTTCATAAACTGGTATTCTAGAATATCCTTCAGAAATAATACATTCTAACAACTCTTCTTGAGATGACATTAATTCTATCGCAGATATTTTGGTTCGTGGAACCATAATATTTTTAACCACACGCTCATTAAAATCAAAAACGTTTTTAATTAACTCATGTTCTGCCTTATCAATTGCTCCAGATTCTTTCCCTTGCTCTAAAAGATATTGTAATTCTTCAGATGAGTGAATAGATTCATGTGCGTTTGCAGAATCAATACCGATTAGTTTTAAAATAACATTTGCAAAACCATTTAAAACGTAAATAAATGGCTTAAAAACAATGTAAACAAACTGTAAAGGAAGTGCGATGGCCATGGTAGTTGCCACCGGTTTTTGAATTGCCAAGGTTTTTGGTGCCAATTCCCCAAAAACAATATGTAAAACAGTTATAATAGTAAAGGCAAAAATAAGGCCTAATGTTTCTGTTAAGCTTGCAGATATAGGAAGATTTATGAAACCAAAAATATTTGCTACCAAGCTTGACATTACCTTTTCGCCAACCCAGCCCAAACCTAGTGATGCTAAAGTTATACCCAGTTGTGTTGCCGCTAAATAACCATCTAAATGAGTGGTCATGTGTTTGGCAATTTGAGCAACTTTACTTCCTGTTTTGGCTTTAATTTCTATTTGAGAGCCCCTAACTTTAACAATAGCAAATTCGGCCGCTACAAAAAAGCCGTTTAAAAGAACTAAAAATATAGTAAAGAAAATACTTAAAGCACTGATTTCGGGGTGGGGGTCCATTTTTTATTTATTTCTATAAGTTTTATTATATAATTCTATACTTTCTTCAATTACTTTGTAAGCGTATTTTCTTCCAAGCAAATGTTCTATAGTTACATTCTTTTCTTCTAAAGCTTTATAATCCTGAAAGAATCTAACAATTTCTTTCATAGTATGTGGAGGTAATTCTTTTAGATCTTCAATATAATTAACAGACATATCATTTTTTGCTACTGCAATGATTTTATCGTCTTGCTCCCCATTATCAACCATGTGCATTACACCAATTACCTTTGCTTCGATCATGCTCATTGGATAAACATCGGCAGAACATAATACTAAAATATCTAACGGATCATGATCATCACAATAGGTTTGCGGGATGAAGCCATAATTAGCAGGATACATTACTGAAGAAAACAAAATTCTATCCAATCTTAAAAGACCAGTATCTTTATCAATTTCATATTTAGCTTTTGATCCTTTAGGGATTTCTATTATTGCTGTTACAGATTCTGGTGAGTTTAAACCTGGAGATATGGAATGCCACGGGTGATTATTATTCTCTATCATCTAATTCTGAATGATTGTTTTCTATTTTAGTAGTTATGTTCCTTTTTAAAAAAGCAATTATTAAAGGAATTGTTGTAATTAAAACGAAACCTATAATTATGTATGCTAAGTATTTTTCTATTTGCTTTTCAAATTCCTTACCTAAAAAATATCCTAGTAAGCTTAAAGAACAAATCCATAAAACCGCCCCCAATAAATTATAAAAAGCGAATTTCTTTATGTCTAATCTTACAACACCTGCAAATATTGGAGCAAATGTACGCACAATTGGAACAAATCTCCCCATAATTAAAGCAAATGCTCCTTGTTTGTTATAATATGCTTCTGCCGCTTTCAAATATTTCTGTTTAAAAAAAACTGAATCTTTTCTTTTATAAAGCATTGGTCCAGTGCGGTAACCAAACCAATATCCAACAAAGTTTCCTGCAAAGGCGGCAATAATCAAGCCTGAAATCATGGTAGCAATGCCAACATCCAACCTGCCGGTTGCTACAAATAGCCCTGCTAAGAATAAAAGATAATCTCCTGGTAAGAAAAAACCAAAAAACAACCCAGTTTCTGCAAAAACTACAAATAAAATTAAATAGAATCCTCCTTTGTGAATGATTTGTTGCGCATCGGCTAACTTTGTAATATTCTCCCAGAATTCATGCATAGCTATCCTATAAAACTACAAATATTATTGCAATTTGTAATGCATCAAGAATTTAAAACAAATCTGTAATTATTGAAGGGTATATTCCTAAAATGATTGTTACAATAGCAGAAACACTTAGTACTAATTTATAGTAAGATGTAGAGGTCAATTCTTTTCTTTCTGCATCTTTAAAATACATAGCTACAATTACTTTAAAATAATAAAAGATGCCAATTACCGCATTAATAATTGCGAATACAATTAACCAAATATGGTATTGCGCTAATGCTGTAGAGAACATAAAAAACTTACCGATAAATCCAGCTGTTAAAGGAATTCCGGCTAATGACAACATAGAAATAGTTAGTACAAATGCTAAGAAAGGATTCTTTTTACCTAAACCATTAAAGTTGTCAAAATTTTCTCCACCTGTTTGTTCTTTCACTAAAATTAGTACGCCAAAAGCAATAATTGAAGCAATTGAATAAGCTGCAGCATATATAAATACAGCATTAATTGAAGTTGCGCCTAAAGCTACTATGGCGAATAACATATAACCAGCATGAGAAATACTAGAATAGGCCAACATCCTTTTAAAGTTGGTTTGATATAACGCAGTGATGTTACCAATAAATAATGTCAAGATGGTAATGACTAATAAAGTAGGCATCCAAAAATCTTCGGCAAGTGGCGCAAAGCAAATTGAAAATAATCTTAAGAAAGCTGCGAATCCAGCAGTTTTAACAACTGTCGACATGAATGCTGTGATTAAAGTAGGAGAACCTTCATACACATCTGGAGTCCAGAAATGAAAGGGTGCAGCACCTATTTTAAATGATAAACCAACAATCATTAAAACAATTCCTACATAAAACATAGGGTCAATTCCTGTTGGTCTATTAATTACATATTGCTTGATAACCTCTAAATCAAAAGAATGAGATGCTCCATAAATCAATGTAATTCCAAAAAGCAAAAATCCTGTAGAAAAAGCTCCCATTAAAAAGTATTTTAATGATGCCTCATTAGATGCAAAATCACGCTTTTTAATACCTGCTAAGATATATAAACTCACCGACATGATTTCTAAACCAACAAACAACATTACCATATTATGATAGGAAACCATCACAATAATCCCTGCAAGAGCAAAAAGAATAATTGTATAGTATTCTGCAACATTATCACTTATTTTTTCAAAATAGTCTTTCGATAATAGAAGTATAAGAATAGTAGATATAATGGTTAAGCCAGAAAATGCAACTGCAAAATTATCATATAGCATCATACCACTATAAATTGGTGTTGCGCCACTATTCCATTCCATAATAGATAACACCAATGCAGCTATTAAACCTAGAATGGTTACAGGTAAAACTGCATTTTTTGCTTTAAATAATCCTAGATAAAGAACTACGATTGCTAAAATTGATATCACTATTAAAGAATTCATTCTTTTGTTTAAAATGCTAATTTATTATTCACTTGGGCAATTAAGGTATCAACCGCTGCTGCAGAAATATTTAAAATTGGTTTTGGGTAAACCCCGATGATAATGATTAAAGCACAAATAATGCCCATAACTAAAACCTCGCTTCCTTTAATATCTCTAAATTTTGAAGTTAACTCATTCAACTCGCCTTGCATTACATGTTTATACATCCTCAACATATAAACTGCTCCGAAAATTATAGTAAGTCCTGCGATTGCAGCAAACCATATTTGATATTGGTAAACAGCGTTCAACAAAAGAAACTCGCCAATAAATCCGTTTGTAAAAGGCAAAGCGACAGTTCCTAAAATGATAATCAATAAAGCAATTGCAAATTTTGGAGCTACTTTGGCAATACCACCCATTTGTGAGGAATCTTGTGTATTTAATCTATCTATTATGATATCCATTGCGAAAAACAATCCTATCACGTTAATTCCATGATTTAACATCTGAATCATTCCTCCTTGTACACCTTCTGCATTCCAGGCAAAAATACCTGCTGCAATTAAACCAACGTGAGCAATGGAAGAATAAGCAACTAAACGTTTGATTTCTTTTTGCTTAAAAGCGATAATGGAAGCATAAACGATTCCGATAATTGAAAGAATAATCACCAATTGTTTCCACTCCATAAATCCGATTGGCACAATTGGAATTAACCATCTAATCACACCATAAATCCCCATTTTTAACATGATACCGGCCAACAACATTGTTCCCATTGTAGGAGCGGTTGTATAAGTATCCGGTTGCCAGGTATGAAAAGGAAAAATCGGCATTTTAATGGCAAAAGCAATAAAAAAGCACCAAAACAACCAGCCCTGTGTTACCGAATCTAAATCCAATGCATAAAAAGCATCAATATCATAACTGTTTCCTGCGGTTTGTAAATGCAAATAAATGATACCCAAAAGCATGAAAAGAGAACCTGCAAAAGTGTAAATGAAAAACTTCATGTTTACACGGATACGATCCACACCACCCCAAATTGCACATATAAAATAGATCGGAATCAAAGCAATTTCCCAACCTACATAAAATAAAAATCCATCTAAAGCTGTAAAAACGATTAGCAAACCAAATTGCATAAATATTATTAAAGCATATAATGCAGAGGAATTTTTGAACGTTCTGTTGAATGATGAAAGGATAATCAAAGGAATTAAACCGGTTGTTAAAAGCACCATGATCATGCTGATACCATCAATTCCTGCTTTAAAATGAATCCCAAATTGGGCTATCCAAGGATAGTCTACCATAAATTGACGACTATCATCAGGAACAAACTTTGTTAGCAATACAACGGCATAAGCAAGGGTAATTAAAGAACTGATAAATGCCGTTTCTTTTGCTGCCTTTTTGTTAAGTAAACAAGCTAACGAACCAATAAGTGGAAAAACCAATAAGAGTAATAAATAATCCATCTATATCTTAATTCAGAACCTTAAAATTTTAAAAAACTATATACCAAAATCACTACCACACCTATTACCATCGCAAAAATGTAAAAACCTACATTTCCTGTTTGTAGCAATCTTAATCCTTTACTCGCTTCTATTGAGCCTTTCCCTAAACCATTTACCGCCCCATCAATTCCTAATTTCTCTATAATTTTATAGAAAAACCCAGAAAGTGCATCTAAAGGTTTTTGAATAATAGCTGCATAAAATTCATCAAAATAAAACTTGTTGTAAGAAATTTTGGCTAAAGCCGATCGATGCTCGCTATCCATAACTGGTACGTGACTGCTTTTGATATACTTGATATAAGCATAAACAATTGCAACAATAACTCCTCCAACAGAAATAGCCATTAACACATATTCTGTAGAATGACTTAAAGCTAATTCTGTCATTCTAGTACCCGAACCTTCAAAAACTGGTGCTAAATAACCCGCTAACCA
This sequence comes from Sphingobacteriales bacterium, assembly GCA_038237895.1. GTDB lineage: Bacteria > Bacteroidota > Bacteroidia > Sphingobacteriales > Sphingobacteriaceae > Pseudopedobacter. Next base: position 22,931 of record JBBRYE010000001.1, read on the forward strand.
ATGTGAACCGCCTAAAGCTTCTGGAATTCCAATAAATCCTCCTATTACAGAAAGTACTGCTAAAATAATTAATGGGATAGTCATTGAAATTGGAGATTCATGTAAATGACTTTTTTGTTCTTCGCTTCCGCGGAAATTACCCCAAAAGGTTAAGAACATCATTCTGAACATATAAAATGCTGTCAACATCGCAACTAAAACACCAATTATCCAAAGAATGTGATTATGCTCATAAACGTGTGCTAAAATTTCATCTTTAGAAAAGAAACCTGAAAATGGTGGCAGACCCGAAATGGCTAAAGTTCCCATTAACGTGGTAATAAAAGTAATAGGAAGTTTCTTTTTTAAACCACCCATTTTTCTCATATCCTGTTCGTTACTCATGGCATGAATCACAGAACCTGCACCTAAAAACAATAAAGCTTTAAAAAATGCGTGAGTTAAAACGTGGAAGAAAGCACCTGTATAAGCACCAACACCTAATCCTAAAAACATATAACCCAATTGAGAAACTGTTGAATAAGCCAATACCTTTTTAATATCTGTTTGCGTAATCGCGATAATTGCAGCAATAATTGCAGTAGCTAAACCAATTACCGCAATAATACTCATAGTAACCGGAGAAAGCGTAAATAAAATGTTAGACCTCGCTATCATATAAATACCTGCTGTTACCATAGTTGCAGCATGTATTAATGCAGAAACTGGGGTTGGCCCTGCCATTGCATCTGGTAACCAAGTAAATAAAGGCAATTGTGCCGATTTACCGGTGGCTCCTATAAATAATAATATGGTGATTAACGTTAAAGTTGCATCGCCAGAAATCATGGATTGTGCTTTTGGAAAAATATCAGCAAATGAAGTGCTTCCAAAAGTGGCAATGATTACAAAAACACCGATTAGGAACCCTAAATCTCCAATCCTGTTCATGATAAAAGCTTTCTTTGCAGCATCGGCGTAAGCACCATTTGTAAACCAAAAGCCAATTAAAAGGTAAGAGCATAAACCTACGCCTTCCCAACCAATAAACATGATTACGTAATTAGACCCTAAAACCAATAACAACATGAAGAAGATAAAGAGGTTTAAATAGGAAAAAAATTTCCCAAAACCTGCATCGTGGCTCATGTAGCCCGTAGAATATATATGTATCAAAGAACCAATACCTGTAATAATCAATAGCATCAAAATGCTCAGTTGATCTATTTGAAAAGAAAAAGGAATATCTATGCCGCCAACTTTTATCCAATCGAAAAAATGTATGATGGTTGGAGTTGAGCTATCAAACTCAAAGAATATACCTAAACTTATTGCGAAAGAGGCGATTACTGCAATACTTGCAACAGAACCAATTACCGCTTTAGGCAATACATTTCTGCCCAAACCGCAAATTATGAATCCGATAAAAGGGAATAAAGGGATTAACCAAACTAAATCTATCATTAAGCTTTATAAAAAATTACCACTTTAATCTATTCAAAATATTTATATCGATGGAACTTGTATTTCTGTACACCATCACAATAATTGCCAAACCAATGGCAACTTCGGCCGCAGCCAATGCCATAATAAAAAACACGAAAACCTGACCAGAAGCATCTCCGCTATAAGCTGAGAAAGCCGCTAATAATAAGTTTACTGCATTTAACATTAATTCAATCGACATGAAAATAATAATGGCGTTTCTTCTAATCAAAACCCCTACTACTCCAATAGTGAAAATAATTGCACTCAATAATATATAATGATTAAGTGGAACTACTTGAATGGTTGCGCTGATATTATCCATTTTGAGTTCTTTTATCTTTTTTAGCTAATAAAACTGCTCCAACCATTGCAGAAAGCAATAATAAGGAAGAAAGCTCGAAAGGTAGCAAGAACTCACTAAAGAGTACTTTACCTAAATTTGCCACCAAACCAATTTCAGAATTTGGAGTTGCGCTTGCAGCAGTTGTTTGTAATGCGTGGATTGAGCCTATTAAAGTCACTAATAAAGTTCCACCTGCAATTACACCTATTATTTTTATCAAATTAGATTTTACCGGCTCTGTTTCTTTGTTCAAGTTCATTAACATCAATACAAAAAGGAAAAGCACCATAATTGCACCCATATAAACAATGAAGTTTACCACAGCTAAAAATTGTGCATTTAATAAAATGTAATGAATAGTAAAAGTGAAAAAGGTAGCAATAAGATATAGTACACTATAGACTGGATTTTTAGTGAAGATCACTAAAAGCGAGAACAGTATGGTAAGAAATGCAACAAAGTAAAATAAACTCATATCGTATGCTATGCTATTACCTTTTTTGATTGAAGCGCAAAGGTAAAAATTTTGCTCAAAGAATGTAAATAAATACCAATTCTAAACAGTTGCTCCTTTTAAAGCTTCTAATTCATCAATTGGCATCTCTACCAACTTGTCTTTTCCGTAAATAAAATCTTTACGTAAAAAATCTGCAGGCACAATTGGCCCATCTAAATAAATTGCTTCTTTAGGGCAAGCTTCCTCGCATAAACCACAAAATATACAACGTAACATATTAATTTCATAAACTGCTGCATATTTTTCTTCACGGTATAAATGCTCTTCTCCTTTTTCGCGTTCGGCAGAAATCATTGTAATTGCCTCTGCCGGACAAGATAAAGCGCATAGTCCGCAAGCGGTACAACGTTCTCGTCCATCTTCATCACGTTTTAGAGAATGCATTCCCCTCCAATTTTCAGAAAACTCGCGTTCTTGTTCTGGATAATGAATAGTCTCTTTCTTTTTAAACATGTGCGAAAAAGTAATTGCCATACCTTTAAAAATGGCGGGCAAATAAATGCGCTCCATAAAGGTCATGGGTTTTTGTTCTAATACTTTTCTTCTTCCACTTAATGATTCCATTATCAATTATATTTTCTTGTCTTCTCCGCTTTTCTCACTTTGAGCGGAGTATTATTATCATCCTGAGCGGAGTCGAAGGATATTTGTATCGGGCTTCGACTCCGATCAGCCTGACAGACTATAGTTTATCTACTACAGTAATTACAATTGCTGTAATTACTATGTTGGCAATTGCCAATGGTATTAAAATTTTCCATCCTAAGTCCATTAATTGATCGTAACGGAAACGAGGGATTGTCCATCTTACCCACATAAAGAAAAATATGAAGGCAATAATTTTTATAAACATCACAGCAACTCCAATTACAGGGCCCCAAGTTGGACCCAATAAAGCATTTACATTATCCATGAAAGGATAATTATATCCTCCAAAATAAAGTACTGACATTACTGCTGACGAAACAAACATGTTAATGTATTCTGCAAACATATAAGCGCCCATTTTAAAAGCAGAATATTCTGTATTGTAACCGCCAATTAATTCAGTTTCACATTCTGGTAAATCAAAAGGAACACGATTGGTTTCTGCGAAAGCACAAATGATAAAAATTAAAAATCCTAAAGGTTGATAAAGTACATTCCAATGCCAGCTATGTTGTTGTTCTGCAATTTCTTTAAAGCTTAATGTATTGGTTACTAATAATAAAGCGATAATGGAAAGTCCCATCGCAATCTCATAACTTATATTTTGAGAAGCGCCACGAATAGCACCCATTAAAGAATATTTGTTGTTAGATGCCCAGCCACCAATCATTATGCCGTAAACGCCTAAAGAAACCACGCCAAATATATATAGAATACCTACGTTGATATCGGTAACCTGTAAAGGCATCGATTTACCAAAAAGCTCTATATTTTGACCGAAAGGAATAACAGCAGTCCCTAAAAATGAAACTAACAAAGCCAAAGATGGCCCAGCTATAAAAAGCCACTTATTAGATCCGCTGGGGATAATTTCTTCCTTAAAAAACATTTTGCCACCATCGGCAAGTGGTTGTAATAAGCCAAAAATACCTGCCCTATTTGGCCCTACTCTATCCTGTAACCAAGCCGCTACTTTACGCTCTAACCAAGTAGAGTAAGCAGCAATACTTAATGTTAACACAAAAAGTACAGTCACTAAAATTAATTTCTCAAATAAAAATGATAGTTCCATTAAAATTTAGTTGCCCTTTCAAATTGTTCTTTATTCGCTTCCTGCAATTCTAAGTTTTTCTTAACCACTTGTGCAGGTTGTAATTTATCATAATGATTTGAGTTAATAACCGATTGACGAGAAACTTTTCTCGGACCTTCAATTACCCAATCATTTGTTGCTTTTTTATCAAAACGGCAAGTATTACAGATAAATTCTTCTACTTCTCCAAACTCGTCTTTTCTGGCTGTTACCCTTAAAACTTCTTCGCCTTTATACCAAAGCGTTACTTTACCGCTACAAGTAGGGCAATCTCTATGTGCTTCCACTGGTTTTGTAAACCAAACTCTATTTTTAAATCTAAAAGTTTTATCGGTTAAAGCACCAACTGGGCAAACATCAATTACGTTTCCAGAGAAATCGTTGTCAATTGCTTGTTCTATATAAGTAGAAATTTCGGCATGGTCTCCACGACCTAAAATTCCATGAACTCGTTTTTGGGTAATTTGATCGGCAACAAAAACACAACGGTAACATAAAATGCAACGCGTCATATGTAGTTGAACTTTATCGCCAATATCTATTTTTTCAAAAGTTCTACGGTCAAATTCATAACGTGTAGCTTCAGCACCATGCTCATAACCTAAATCCTGTAAATGACATTCCCCGGCTTGGTCACATATTGGGCAATCTAACGGGTGATTAATCAATAGCATTTCTACCACACCTTTTCTAGCTTCTACCACTTCTGGCGACGTAATGTTTTGCACTTCCATCCCGTCCATTACATTGGTACGGCAGCTTGCTACTAATTTAGGCATTGGGCGTGGATCTTTTTCAGAACCCTTGCTCACCTTAACCAAACAGGTACGGCACTTTCCTCCGCTACCTTCTAATTTTGAATAATAGCACATTGCTGGAGGCACAATGTCTCCACCAATCTGACGAGCAGCATTCAAAATACTTGTTCCTGGCTCTACTTCCGTAGGAATTCCGTCTATTGTTACTTTAAATTTATCAGCCAATTTTTGATTTTTTAACTGTTTGATTTTGTTATTTATTTGGGCGTTTCCCTAAAAAGGGTCGGGCTTTACACTATATCTTTTTTGTCTTATTCTTCGACTACGCTCAGAATGACAAAAAAGGATGCCGTTTCAATCCCTAACGCAACCTTTCAAATTTATATTCTGGATAGCCCAAGTTTGTACGATTGACAATCTCGCATGGCAACCTATTTGTGTGATGTCTCGTTACCTCGACATGACGTATTTTGTCAGGCTGAGCGTAGTCGAAGCCTTATTCCGCCGTTTCTAAAACAGGCAATGGATCAGCGTAATGTGCCAAACCATAATTTTGTTTTTGACTCAATTCAGGATTGTTAACATACCATTCAAACTCATCTCTAAAATGGCGAATTGCACTTGCCACTGGCCATGCTGCTGCATCTCCTAATGGGCAAATTGTATTTCCTTCAATCTTTTTTGCAACATCAACTAATAAATCCATATCGCTCATTTTTCCTTTTCCATTTACTAAACGATGCAAAACTTTTTCCATCCATCCGGTTCCTTCACGGCAAGGAGAACATTGCCCACAAGATTCATGTGAGTAAAAACGAGCAAAATTCCAAGTATTTCTTACGATAGATTGATCTTCATCTAAAACAACAAATCCTCCTGAACCTAGCATAGTACCAGAAACAAAACCACCTTCAGATAAAGATTCGTAAGACATTAAGCGTTTTTCACCATTAACTAAATTCAATATCAGATTTGCGGGTAAAATTGGCACCGATGAGCCTCCTGCTACAACTGCCTTTAATCGTTTTCCGTTTGCAATCCCACCACAATATTCATCAGAATAGATAAAATCTTCTACCGTTAAACCTAATTCAATTTCATAAATTCCAGGCTTATTTATGTTGCCTGAAGCAGAAATTAATTTAGTACCTGTAGAACGGCCAATTCCAATTTTCGCATATTCATCGCCACCCATATTCACAATAGGAACAACCGCAGCAATAGATTCTACATTGTTTACTACCGTTGGGCAACCGTATAAACCAGCAATTGCCGGGAATGGAGGTTTAATTCTAGGATTTCCTCTTTTACCTTCTAAGGATTCCAGTAAAGCGGTTTCCTCTCCACAAATATATGCTCCGCCACCAGGCTGCACATATAATTCTAAATCATAACCACTTCCCAGTATGTTTTTACCTAAAAATCCAGCTTCTTTAGCTTCTGCAATTGCTTTTTCTAAAATGCGGATTTGAGGCATCATTTCTCCTCTAACATAAATGTAACTGGTATTTGCACCTAATGCAAAGCTAGAAACAATCATTCCCTCAATTAAAGCATGAGGAATTTTAGTCATTAAATGTCTATCCTTAAAGGTTCCTGGCTCAGATTCATCGGCATTGCAAACTAAATAGCGAGGAACACCTTCTGGCTTAGCCAAAAAGCTCCACTTCATCCCGGTAGGAAAACCAGCGCCACCTCTTCCACGTAAACCAGATTTTTTTACTTCCTCAACCAAATCATCACTCGACATGGTTTTAATCGCTTTTTCTAAGGCTTTATAACCACCTTTTTCACGATAAACCTTAAAAGTGTTTATTCCCGGTACGTTAATGTGTTCTAATAGTAATTTGCGACCCATGTTTTTTTAGATTTGAGATTTTAGTATCAAGATTTTGAACATCTTACTCTGATACATTAAATCTGTTGTCTTCTATTATTTTTATAAAATTGATAAAATTTTAATAGTTAATAAGTATATCTCGATTCTTGTGTCTTGATACTAGATACTTATTACTCGATACTAAAATCTTACTTACTTTTCAAATCTTCAATCAATTGATCTACTGATTCTGTTGTTAAATTTTCATAGAAAGTATATTCTGGTCCTATTTGTAAAACTGGTGCAAAACCACATGCAGCTAAACATTCTACACCGCGGTAGCTAAATAAACCATCCGCAGTAACCTGACCTTCTTTTACTCCTAATTTCTCGCCAATATAATTAATGATTTTTTCTGCACCCACTAAACAACACGGGCCAGTGCGGCAAACTTCTAAAACAAATTTTCCTTGAGGCCTTAAGAAAAACATGGAATAAAAGGTAGTTACTTCATAAACTTCTATTGGTTCAATATCTAAGAAATTAGCCACCTTATCCATTGCCTCTGGACTAACCCAACCAAATTCTGCTTGTACATCATGTAAAATTGGCAGCAAAGCAGATTTCTGTTTTCCTTCTGGAAAACGGCTTACTACCTCGCCCATTTTATTTAGTAAATCGGCAGAAAAATTGACATCTTGTTTTTCTATTTCTGTTACGCTAAGCATCTAATTCTCCTGCTATAATGTTCAAACTAGACATATTAATAATGGCATCAGATAATAACATTCCACCACTCATTGGTGCGTACATCTGATAATTTATAAAACTTGGTCTGCGGAAATGTAGACGATATGGCGTTCTGCCTCCATCGTTAATTAAGTAAAAACCCAACTCACCATTTCCACCTTCAACCGCATGATATACTTCTGTTTTTGGGGTATCAACTTCACCCATCACAATTTTAAAGTGATAGATTAAGGCTTCCATATTGTTATAAACTTTCTCTTTTGGAGGTAAATAGAATTCAGGAACATCGGCATGAAAAATACCTTTTGGTTCTTTCTTCAATTTCTCCATGGCTTGCTCTATAATCCTTAAGCTTTGCCACATTTCTTCATTTCTTAGAATAAAACGATCGTAAACATCTCCAGTTGTACCTACAGGGATTTCAAAATCGAAATCCTGATAAGAAGAATAAGGTTCGTTTACCCGTACATCATAATCAACACCTGTAGCCCTTAAAATTGGCCCGCTCCAACTGTAATTTAAAGCTGTTTCTGGATCAACGGCGCCAACTCCAGATGTACGTTCTATAAAAATTCTATTTCTATTAAATAAAGTTTCAAACTCTTTTAAAACTGGGGGAAATTTTGCTAAAAACTTTTCAATTTTGGCAAAAGCGATATCATTAAAATCACGCTCAAAACCACCAATTCTACCAATATTGGTAGTTAATCGGGCTCCGCAAATTTCCTCAAATATTTCATAAATGTGCTCTCGTTCTTCCATTAAATAAAGGAAGCCTGTAAAAGCACCGGTATCTACACCTAAAATTCCGTTACAAATTAAATGATCGGTGATACGGCTTAATTCCATCACAATCACCCTCAAATAATCTACACGCTTAGGCATTTCAATACCTAATAGTTTTTCTACTGTCATGTGCCAACCCATGTTATTGATTGGAGATGAGCAGTAGTTCATTCTATCTGTAAGTGTAGTAATTTGATAAAATGGACGATGTTCTGCTATTTTTTCAAAAGCCCTATGTATATATCCGATGGTAGAAACGCCGCTAACAATACGCTCACCATCCATTTGCAAAACATTTTGAAATACTCCATGTGTTGCTGGGTGAGTTGGCCCTAAGTTTAGTGTTGTTAAATCTCCTTGCGGATCATTATCATAATAAACCGGACGATTTGGGGTAGTTTCTGTTATAAAATTGCTCATTAAATTGTCTTAACGTCCAAAGAAATAATCTTTTTTATCTATTCTATTTGGATCCTCCAATTGATATTCTCTTCTCATTGGGAAAACAGTCATATCGTCTACATTTAATATCCTTACTAAATTTGGATGACCGGTGAAGTTAATCCCAAAAAAATCAAATGTTTCACGCTCCATCCAATTTGCACCTTCCCAAAGTGTTGTTGCAGTAGGAATATTTGGATTAGCAGTAGTTATAAAAACTTTAATTCTCACCCTTACATTATTTGTTAAACTATGTAAATGGTAAATTACACCCAAAGCTTCATTTTTTTCCGGATAATGAACAGCAGTAATATCAGTTAAATAATTAAACTTCAATTGATCATCTGTTTTTAAAAACGTCAAAACATCTGAAATTACCGTTACGGAGGTTTCAAAGGTTAATAAACCATAAGGCTCTGAAATGGCTGAGATCTGATCGCCAAATTTAGCACTTAATTTGTCTGTAATTTCTTGATTAGCTATTTTTCCCATTACTGGATTCCGTATTTTGCTAATAATGCTGTATATTCTTCAGAATCTCTTCTTCTTAAAGATTCGCTCCTTACTAAATCTTGTATTTTATTAAAACCATTAATTATGGCTTCTGGGCGTGGAGGACAACCCGGTACATAAACATCTACAGGAATAATTTCATCTATACCTTGTAAAACCGAATAAGTATCAAAAATACCTCCGCTACTTGCACAAGCACCAACAGCAATTACCCAACGTGGTTCTGCCATTTGGATATAAACTTGTTTTAAAACTGGCGCCATTTTTTTAGCGATCGTTCCCATCACCATTAATAAATCAGCCTGACGCGGAGAAAATGATGGACGTTCTGAACCAAAACGAGAAAAATCGTAATGGGAACCCATGGTAGCCATAAATTCTATACCGCAGCATGAGGTGGCAAAAGGTAGCGGCCATAAGGAATTTGCCCTTGCCATCCCGATCACTTTTTCTAATGAAGTGGCAAAAAAACCTGATCCTTCTACACCGGCCGGAGCCTCAACTAAATTAATATCACTCATAAATATTGTCTCCTTTAAGTATTAACTTAAAAGGCATTTTGATGTTTTGATAATGCCTCAAATTTATTAAGATTTAAATTGCTTTGAGGAAATGCTTCTTATTTAAAACGATTCTATTTTAATCCCATTCTAAGGCTTTTTTCTTTAATACGTAAATAAAGCCTAAAAGTAAAGTTCCCATGAAGATGAACATTTCTATTAATCCGTTTAAACCGAATTCACGGAAATTTACTGCCCAAGGATACATAAATATTACTTCTACATCGAAAAGAACAAATAAAATAGCTACTAAAAAATATTTGATAGAAAACGGCTGACGAGCATTCCCAATCACCTCAATACCTGATTCGAAAGCGGTTAATTTTACATCCGTAGTTTTACGTTTAGGCCCAATCATGTGGGTTAAAACCATTGTAAAGGTTACAAAGCCTAAAGCCACAACCAGTTGTAAAATAATAGGTAAGTAATTTATGGGAGTGGTAACTGTTTCCATGCTTTTAATTAAGGTTGCAAATATAGTGTATACTGTACAATAAGAGAAATTTAAAGAAATAGTTTTGGTTAAAAAACTACTTTATTCAAAACATTTAAATATTAAAATAAGCTTATAATAATTGAGCTTTAATAGATTATTTAATATGTTCGAAATTTAATCAGAAAGTTTTTAAATCTTTAAGATAAAATTTCATTTTTAAGTTTATTTTTAAAAAAATACTATATATGCGCCATTATTGCATTCTTTTCGTTTTTAGTTTTATTGGTTTAAACTCCGCCAAAGCCCAAACAAATAAAAATTTAACAAATAGTATTAATCAATCCTATGAAAAGCCCAAACAATTTGGTTTTATAACACATGTTCCGCAAGATTTATGGTTAATTGCAAAAAGCCCCACTCAAAAAATAAATTGGAAAGGTTTAGGAATAACTGCTGCAACAACTGCTATTTTATTATGGAATGATCAAAAATTAGATGATGCTGCGAGAAGATTTGGAATGTTTATAAACTTATCTCCAGAAACTAAATATAATGTGCCAGTTAGCATTGGTGGTAGTAGAATAATTAAGATCCCAACAAATTTAAATACAGGACTTTACCAATTGGGTGAAGGTGGAACAAGCATGTATATAGCTGCAGGATTGTTTATTTATGGAAAGATTAAACACGATTACCGATCCTTACAAACTGCAAGTGATTTGACAGAAACATTTTTTTCTATGGGTATATCTGACCAAATATTGAAGCGTATAAGTGGCAGACAAACACCTAGCAGGGCCACTATTGAAGGAGGACGATGGAGCGCTTTTCCTTCATTTAGTAATTTTAAAAATGAAATAGATAATTACGATAGTTTCCCCTCAGGCCATTTAAGCACTATGATGGCTACAGTAACCGTATTATCTCAAAACTATCCAGAAAAAAAATGGATAAAACCAATTGGCTACTCATTAATTGGATTAACTGGTTTTGCTATGATGAATAATAAAGTGCATTGGGCAGGCGACTATCTATTAGCTATTGCTTTGGGATATGTTACTGGGAAAATAACTACAAACAGACACTTAAAACACTTAATAAGTTTTATTTAAAATATACTTTAACTTAGGTTAGCTAAAACTTTTTTAAGATGTGGGATTTTGCTTTCAATTTCTTCAGCTGAACACGCACCAACAGAAGCTCTATACCAACACATATCTTCTGTTCCGAAAGCAGAAAACGGCACTAATGCTAAATTAGCTTCTTTTATGATATAAAAATTCAATTTTGCAGGAGTGTCTAAAAGTTTGCCTTGAGGAGTAGTTTTACCTACATAATCTAATTTAATGGTTAGGTAAATTGCTCCCATCGGTTCGATTGCATCAACGGCAAAACCTTCATTTTTTAATTCTAAAATACAGTTATAAAGTGTGTCCAAACTGTTTTTAACTTCTTTTTTAAAATCTATTAAAAAAGTATTTACAGCTTTTGTGTTTTGCAAAAATTTAGCAGTAGCCACTTGTTCGGGTTTTGGTGCCCAAGCGCCCATGTGCCCAACGATTGCTTTCATCTTGCTAATTACATTTGAAGGACCAAATCCCCAACCTACACGTACACCTGTTGCTGCAAAGCATTTTGAACTCCCATCGATAAAAATTGTATAATCTCTTATTTCTGGTACTAGCGTAACTGGGTCGATATGTTTATGATCTCCAAAAGTTAATTGAGAATAAATTTGATCATATAATATATATAATGGTTTTTCATCCGCTTTGCGAGATTGATTTTCTGCTAATACCATTTCGCATATTTCTTTTAATCCTTCAGCAGAAAACATGGTTCCTGTTGGATTAAGCGGAGAACACAAAGCCAACAATGTTGCGCCTTTTACAAATGGTTTTAAATCTGCAGCTGTAGGCATGAAATTGTTTTCTGGTAAAGTTGGAACTGCAACTCCATGAGCGCCAAGAAGATGGACATAATGGTTATTATTCCATGATGGGGCTGGATAAACAACTTTATCGCCAGCATCTATCAATGCTAAATAAGTGGCATAAATTAAAGGCCTGGAACCACCAGAAATTAAGATTTCTGTTTTTTCATCATAAGTTAAGCTTTGTCTATCACTTATAAATTGTGCAACGCTTTGTCTTAATGCTAAAACACCATCGCCAGTAGGATAATTTGTTTGGTGATCTTCATAAGCTTGAATAATATAATCTTGCAGTTCTTGTGGGATTGGGAAAAGTTTAGGGTCAAAATCGCCGATGGTTAAATTGGCAATTGCTATCCCTTTTGCTTTCATTTCATTTACCTCGCCCGCAATTTTTATAATTTCTGAACCAACTAATGTTTGTGCTATTGAAGATACTTTCATAATAATTCTAAAATAAAAATTTTTAAGTGATTTAAGGATGAAAACTAGTTTTGGTTTTTAAGTCTCGATTTTTTATAAATTTTTACAGCACTCATAATTACTAAGGCAAAAACAATTAAACCTACTAAACCATAAATCCAATCGATAGCGCTTTTTAAAATTACCGTAAACACAATAGCTACTAAAAATATGGTTGCCAACTCGTTCCATAAACGGAGTTGAGTGCTTGTCATCCAAAATTTACCCCTTTTTAGTTGCCCTATAATGTTACCACAAATGATGTGATAAATTAATAATCCGGCTACGAAACTTAATTTTACCCACATCCAATCGGTTTCTAATAATAATGGATTTAGGTAAAGCATGATTAAACCAGCACTAACCGCAAGTAGCATTGCTGGTGTAGTAATGATATTCCAAAGCTTAGATTCCATCACCTGAAATTGATTTTGAAGGATGCTTTTTTCTGGGTCAGACTTTTCGTTAGCCTCGGTATGGTAGATAAATAAACGTACAATATAAAATAGCCCAGCCATCCAGCTGACAACAAAAATAATATGAATGGCGAGTACGTATTGGTACATTTTAGTTTGTTAGGTCTTTAGTTTGTTAGATGGTTAGGATTAGTTTGTTAGTCGGTTCGTTTGTTATATGGTTAGTACTAAAAGGATAGGTTGTGACCCTATATAATCCTAACAAACTAACCACCTAACACCGAGCTGACTAATACCTAAATTCTTTAACCACATCTATTGCATATTTAACATTATCAAAAGGGATATCTGGCATAATACCATGGCCTAAATTAAATATAAATCCTTCTTCCCCACGCATACGCTCAAAAAGTTTGTGGATTGTTTTTTTGATAACCGATTTATCAGCGTATAAAATATGTGGGTCTAAATTCCCTTGAACTGCCATTCCTTTTGGTAATATTTGTTTGATGTTTTTTAAATCAGCATTCCAATCAATAGAAACTACATCAGGTTTTGCTTCTGCCATTAGTGGTGCAAAAACAGAACTTCCTTTACAAAAAGAGATAACCGGAATATCTTTTCTATTTAGCTTAGAGATAATCTCTTTATTATAATTATGAGAGAATTCGGTGTAGTCATCCCAACTTAAAGCTAAAGCCCAACTATCAAAAAGCTGAACAGCGTTTACACCAGCCGCTATTTGTAAATTCAAATAATCTATAGTTACTGATGCAATCTTAGCTAATAATTTATGTGCTAATTCTGGTTGGTTATGGATAAAAAGTTTTGTCAGTTTAAAATCTTTAGAAGAACCGCCTTCTATTAAATAACTCATTACTGTAAAAGGCGCACCTGCAAAACCAATTAATGGAATAGAACCATTTAATCTTTGTTGGATAACTTTTATAGCATCGGCAACATATTGCAGTTTATCGCCTACCTCGGTTTGTAAATTCTCAATGTCTTGAGCAGTTCTTACTGGGTTAGAAAACTTTGGACCTACTCCTTGGATAAAATCTAAGTCGCCACCCATAGCTTCTCCAGTTACCAAAATATCGCAAAAAAGGATAGCGGCATCAATCCCTAGTAAATCAACAGGCAACATGGTAACATCGGCAGCAATTTCTGGAGTTTTACACATCTCCAAAAAGGAATATTTGTTTTTTATCTCCCAATATTGGGGCATAAAACGACCTGCTTGTCTCATCATCCACACAGGAGGGCGTTCTGTTTTTTGTGAAAATGCTGCTTTTAAAAATAAGGAATCCATCATTTAATATTGCGTAATTCTTTTTCTATGTTACTTAAAATGCTTTTATATTTTGCAGTTAGTGGAAGTTTCTCTGCCTGATTTATCCAAACCATTCCCTTTTCTTTATCATAATTTCTTAGGCTGATATTTGCTAAATGCATCAATACTACTCCTAAATCATTTGCTCTTAAACCACCAATAGCCGCTTGCCCCAAATTTAGCTCGGCATTTTCATAATCTAGTCGGTTTATTGCAATACTTCCCAAAAGGAAATAGTAATAAGGTTTTTTTCTTTTATTAAGGAGTTTAGGATTTTTTATGGAAGATAAAAGCGTTAGAGACTTCTCGTAGTTTTTGAGCTTGAATTGTTTCGCTGCTAAAACCAGCGGACCTTCCTTATAATATCCCCAAATTACCACGCCTACAAACATTACGCTTAAAGCTGAAATCTCGTAAACTTTAAAAAAAGCAGCCAATCCCGCTACCAAAAGCAGCGCAACACAGACTAGGATTCTAGCTTGATTTGTAAACATTAAATTTAAGGGTTAGAAAAGTTTTTTAATACCGTTGATTTTTGCGTTAACGATTGAAGCGGCATCCTTTTTTTCTTTTTCTGAAAAAAAGATACATCCGCCAGCTGGCGGAGTGTTAAAACGCCCAAATAAATATTTCACTATCAAACCCTATTATTAAAAAACCTCTAATCCTAAATTTTAAAAATCTTTAATTAATGGCCGTCAGTAAATTTGTAACCTACACCACGTATAGAGTGAAAATAAATTGGATTTTTTTGGTCTGGTTCAAAATATTTTCTAAACGTTAAGATAAAATTATCAATCGTTCTTGTTGATGGATAAACATCATAATTCCAAACTGTTTCTAAAATTTGCTCACGAGATACAGCTTCATTTTTACGCTCTATTAAAAGCTTTAGAAGCATGGTTTCTTTTTTGGTTAAAGCGGTTACGGTGCCATCATCATTTTTAAGCTCGAAAGAATTGAAATAGATGGTTTTATCACCAATTTTATAAGAATTGATTTCTTTTAAGTCATCGCCCTTCATGCTTCTTTTAATCAGATTGTTAACTCTTAAAATTAGCTCCTCTAGGTTAAAAGGTTTTGTTAAATAATCATCAGCTCCTTTTTTAAGACCTGTAATTCTGTCTTCTGATGTATTTTTGGCAGTTAAAAACATGATAGGAACTTCGCTGTTTTCTAAACGGATAGTTTCTGCTACTTGGAAACCATCAATTTCAGGCACCATCACATCTAAAATGATCAAGTTAAATTTCTCCTCTTTATATACTTTAAGGGCTTTTTTACCGTCAGTTACGGCTCTTACAAAAAAGCCTTCCATTTCTAAGTTTAATTTAATGGCTTCAAGAAGATGCTCTTCATCTTCCATCAATAAAATTCTTTGCTTTACGGACATATTATTTTTTCTTTAATTAAAAGAAACTTCAAAAATCGTTCCTCTTGGTTGGTTATTCTTAACTTTTATTTGTGCTTGATGATGATCAAGCACTTGTTTTACAATGAATAAACCCAAACCAGTGCCTTTAGTTTTACGGGTATCTTCACTACCTACTCTATAAAATTTATTAAAAATCTTAGGTTTTTCTTCATCAGATATACCAATGCCTAAATCTGCAACTTTAAAACAAACTTTTCCATTATCTTTTGTATGCAAATCTATATGAACAGGTACACATTCTGGAGAATACTTAACAGCGTTTTCTATCAAATTACTAATTACCGATGACATTGCAAATTGATCTCCAGAGATATAAACATCCGGATCAATTGAAGTAATAATTGCTTCTTTACTGCACACATGAATTTGTAAACGTGAAACAATCTGTTCTACTAAATCTGATAAATTCATTTTCGATTTTGGGAAAGAATAAGATTTATTTTCGATTTTAGTTGCTAACAACATATTCTCAACCAAATCATTCAATCTTTCTATATCCAATAAAGATTTGGCAATAAAATTCTTTTGTTGTTCTTTATCTAAATCTCTTTTATGGATTGTTTGAAGGTATAATTTTATGGATGCCAAAGGCGATTTTAGCTCGTGAGTAACAGAAAGTAAAAAATTTTTTTGTTGGTCGCTGATTTTTTTTTCCCTATTAATGGCTCTATGTAATTTATAAATCCCAAAACTCATCAATGAAATAAAAACAAAGCCTTCCCCTATCACCATGCTTTTTCTTTCGGGATTTAATTCTACTAAGAGTGTAGCCCACCAAAAAAGTTGGGCAAAAACGTAGCAAACTAATGCATAAAATATGGTAATGGGTTTAAATGACATTTTTATTTATTTCTAAAAACAATATCTAGGCACTCAAATATAGCTCTTTTTGCTTTCTCTAAATCTAGTTTTGAATGTGCAGCAGAAACAAAACCTACTTCGTAGCCAGATGGTCCTAAATAAATTCCTCTGTTTAATAATTCACGATGCATCATCTTAAATTTTTCCATACTTTTTGGATCAATGGCTTCAGAAGTTTGCACTTTCTCTAAATCTGTAAAAGCAAACCAAAAGATAGAACCAATTTGGAAAACCTTAAATTTATAGCTTTTAGAACTCGCATAACGCTGAATGGCATTTGTAAAATCCTCAGTTTTGGTATTTAATTCTTTATAAAAACCAGATTTTGCCAATTCTGTCAATTGTGCAATACCTCCGGCCATAGCTACTGGGTTTCCAGATAATGTTCCTGCCTGGTAAACTCCACCTTCTGGCGAAATGTTTGACATAATACCCGCTGAAGCACCATAAGCACCAACAGGCAGCCCGCCACCAATAATTTTACCATAAGTGATGATATCTGGTTTGATATCATAATAACCCGCTGCTCCATCAAAGCCAACTCTAAAGCCTGAAATTACTTCATCAAAAATTAACAATGCACAGTTTTCATCACATATTTCTCTCAAGTATTGTAAGAAATCTTTATCCTGTAAAAGCAGTCCGTTATTTGCAGGAACGGGCTCTATTATTACACAAGCAATTTGTTCTTTAAACTGTTCAAATGCAGCTTTAACAGCATCTTTATCATTTAATGAAATTACAATGGTTTCATCGGCGTAAGCTTTAGGAATACCTGCAGATGATGTTTCTCCAAATGTTACCAAACCCGAACCTGCTTTAACCAAAAGCGCATCAGTATGACCATGATAACAACCCTCAAACTTGATGATTTTATCTCTTTTTGTAACGCCACGAGCTAAACGTATTGCCGACATAACGGCTTCTGTACCAGAACTTGTAAAACGAATTTTCTCTATGTATTTATTATTCTTAACAATAAGTTCTGCTAATTCACTTTCTAAAGCAGTTGGTGCGCCAAAAGTGAGCCCATTTTGCATTACTTCAATTATCTTTTCTTTAATTTTAGGATGATTATGTCCTAAAATTAGTGGCCCCCAAGAGCAGCAAAAGTCTATAAATTCGTTTCCATCTGCATCCCATAAACGGCAACCATCACCTTTTTCTATAAAAAGCGGAGTTCCATAAACAGACTTAAATGCCCTTACGGGGGAGTTTACTCCGCCAGGAAAATATTGCTTCGCTTTTTCATAAAGTTCAGCAGATTTATCTCTTACAATATCGGGCTTATCGCCGTAAAGTAATTGATTTTCTTCTTTAGTATTGAATATGTTTTTTATAGAATCGAACATGTTTTTAAGATTGAGGCCTTAATCTTTTATTATTTTTAAATCGGCAGTATTTAAGATATTTTTAAAATTTATGTTTTGCAGACCGTTATAGAGAACCTTGTCTCCTGTCCATAAGTTTGCTTTTAGATGGATTGATAAGGCAATAAAATCTATGTCAAATGGGTCTATATTATTGACTAAATTTTCAGCTAATTCCCATGTTTCTTTTGGAATTAATTCTTCATTGATAAATGTGATTTTAGAAATTATTCTTATATATGATTCGAGAAGATTACCCTCAGACAATTTTGATATTTTTATCAACTTCCCCCAATGTCTTGTAATTTCAATTTTCATGTATCCAGTACTGAAAAATTCAAACTGGTTATTTGAGTCGAAGAAAATCTCACCAATAGTATTTTGAGAATTAATAAGTAGGCTAAAAACTATATTAGTATCTACTACAATTTTCATTTATTAAATCGATGTTTATTATCTGCCCACCAACTTGATTTTGCCTCCTTAGCCAAGGCATCCACATCCTCCTGAGTTGCTTTAGATTTAGATGTTGCCTCTCTGTAGCTCAAATAGTTTATAAATTCTTGTAGTCCTTCAACATCATCTTCCGCAGGAATACGAATAATTATCTCATCTTTAGTTCTTTCAATTACCATCTCCTTTATTTTTAATACTAATTTAGCAAATTAAGGATTCATATCCATTTATTTTCTAGCACTTCTTTGGCGTGATAAGTTAAAATCACATCAGCACCGGCTCTTTTAATGCACATCAGTTTTTCTGCAATTGCTCTTTGATCTAGCCAACCTCTTTCTATTGCTGCTTTAACCATGGCATATTCGCCGCTTACATTATAGGCCGCAATTGGTAAATCGAAATTATCTTTTAATAATTTGATGATATCTAAATAAGTTGTGGCTGGTTTTACCATCAAAAAATCTGCTCCTTCTTGTGTATCCAAAGTTGCTTCAATTAAAGCTTCTCTTTGGTTTGCGGGATTCATTTGATAGGATTTTTTATCGCCAAATTTTGGAGCCGAGTTTAGCGCATCTCTAAACGGGCCGTAAAATGCACTCGCATATTTAGCAGTATAAGACATGATAGAAACATTGGTAAAACCATTTTCATCCAAAGCTTCACGGATGTAACGCACCCTGCCATCCATCATATCTGAAGGAGCAATAATATCTGCACCTGCTTTTGCTTGTGCAACAGACATATCGGCTAAGATTTTTAAAGTTTTATCGTTAACAATTTCTCCGTTTTCTACCAAACCATCATGCCCATCAGAACTGTATGGATCCATTGCAACATCAGTTACCACGCAAGCTTCTGGGAAATTTGCTTTTACTTCTTTAATTGCCCTTAGGTATAATCCATTTTCATTTATGCTTTCTGAAGCGGTTTTGTCCTTTAAACTTTCTTCTAAATTTGGAAATAAATCGAAAGATTTTAATCCCAATTTAAGACAACTTTCTACCTCACGTAATAAATTATCAATAGAATATCTATAAATGCCAGGCATAGAAGACACTTCCGTTTTCAGATTTTTTCCATCGATAATGAACAATGGGAAAATAAAATCTGAAGCGTGAAGATGGGTTTCTTGAACCATATCTCTAATTACTTGTGATTTCCTATTTCTTCTTGGTCTTTGTAACATTTTGTTTTTTTGTCTTCTTGATTGCAGTGTTTGCTAATTATTTAATTCCATAGTTCGTGTCCTCACGAAACATATCTTTAACATTTTAATTAAATATTTCGGTTCGTGAGGACACGAACCGAGGTACAGAACATTTACTACTGCTTATGTCTTTGCTCTTGATTCTTTGTTCTTGATTTTACAAAACGTCTATTCCAAAAACTACTTCCGCCAAACCAATCTCATCCGGCGAAGCAGCTAAAATATATTTAACGCCCATTTCATCAAACTTTTGGCCAGTAGATTTCCCAATTGAAACTACTTGTTGTCCGGGTTCTAAAAGATTTTCTTCAAAATAAGCCTCCACGTTAGATGGACTTGTAAACACCAAGACGTCGGCAAAAGTTTGTTCTACCTCTTCCTCTAAAATGGTTTCATAAATTATTAATTCTATAATTTTTGTATCTGCTGATAATTCTTTTTGGATACTTTTTAAAGAATCTTTAGCTAGCGGAAAAAGGATGGTTTGTCCGTTTGCTATTTCTGCAAATTCTTTTGCAATGTCTGCTGTATCGCTATTTTCGCCAACAAAAGAAACCTGTTTACCCAAATTTTTCAGGGATTCTTCCGATCCTCTACCAACTACACCAAATTTTACATCTTTGGGCAAAAGAGGTTCTAGCTTAAAAAAATATTCTATACCATTTTTACTACTAAAGAAAATCCAATCAACTTGTTTTAAGATATATGAATCTAATTTGTGGATAGTTGGCACTGTTCTAATTAAAGATCTGTCTTCAATTTTTATTTGATGTTTTTCTAAAGCTTTTCTAAAATAACTATACTCACTAAGTTCCCTAGAAATGAAAACCGATTTTGGTATTTTTCTATTTGCGATATCAAACTTTGCTAAGATTTTTTCAGCCAAACCCTCCGTGGTATTTGAGGTGTAATATAACCTATCCGGAAATCCATCATGATCTAAAGATTTGGTTGTCCAGGTATGGAAAATACCTTCATCATCTTTTTCACAATAGCAACCTAAAGGCATGTGGCAACCACCATCAAAAAGATTTAAAACTTTACGTTCCACACCAATTTGCTCGGCAACTTCTTTATTATTTATATGTTGAAGAATTTCAAATAAATCTTTATCGTTTTCTCGGATTTGGATAGCTAAAACGCCTTGTGCTGGTGAGGGAACCATTTCTGCAGTGGGTTCAATCTCTTCGACGTAAAATTCTGACAAATCTATATTTAACCTGGAAACACCAGCTTTTGCCATAATGATGGCATCATATTTTTCATCTCGGAGTTTTTGGATGCGAGTAGGAACGTTGCCACGCAAATTTTCAAACTCTAAATCAGGGCGAATGGCATGTAATTGTGACTGCCTTCTGTTAGATGATGTACCAACAGTACCATTATGTTTTACAGAAAGTTTTTTTGTAGCATCTACACAATCTTTTAAAATTATAATGATTTCTGAAGGGTCTTCTCGATCAGATACTGCGGCAATAATTAACCCTTCTGGATTTTTTGTGGGCAAATCTTTATGAGAATGTACAGCCAAATCTATACTGCCATCTAGTAATTGCTCTTCTAATTCTTTAGTAAAAAAACCTTTTCCCTCTAATTTGTCTAAACGAAGATTTAAAATGTTATCTCCTTGGGTTTTAATAATTTTTAGCTCGGTATTGACCTTAATTTTTGCCAATTCTGCCTTTACAAAGTTTGCTTGCCACAATGCTAAATCACTCCCTCGGGTACCAATGGTAATTGTTCTGTCCAATTTTATTTGATTTATTGCACAAAAATAAAATTAAAGAAATGGTTTAGGGTGTTTAGCTGGTTTTAATTGTATCTATTGACAATGTTATGAAGAAGAAGAGTTTGTGGGATATTAAAAGTACTCCTTATTGTTGTGTTTAACCTATAAAATGAAAACCTAATAACGTCATGTCTCCTTTCGTTGACATGACGGTTTTTTTGCGTTAGGGATAGAAACGGCAGCTTTTTGCCCGCCTTCTGGCGGACAAAAACTATAGTGGATAGCCCGTTAAAACGCCCAAATAAAATTACAACCTATTATTTTTGATGTTTAATAGACCTTTTTTTAAGGTAAAAACAATGTATTCGCGTTTTCTGTGCAAACGTTCTTGTAAGTGAGTGATGAGTTTTTCTTCTTGGCCAGCTTCAAATATCAAATCATCATCAGCTAAATGATTGTACTTTCTTTGAAGCTTTATTTTTAATCTGTCCCAGTGTTGGTTACTGATGGTAATTTCTGCCATGATATTTATTTGCTGCAAAAATAGCAGATAGATTGTGATTTGAGAAATTTAAGCGTTTTAATTTTAATCTGACTAGACATCTTAGGTTCTATTTTCATTAATTTGACTAGCGTCTCCTATGTTTACATGCTTTTTTAAGATACGTTTTCCTTCTTTTTTTACGGCTTGGGTTTTTCTTAGACCATAAATAATATCACTTGCGTACTTTCTGCTTTCTTCTATATCCACAATAGGAAATGGATATGTTTCACCAATTTTACAATGATAAAGTTCTTGTTCCATTTGACTAAGTTTCCAGGGTTCGTAAATTAAATTTGAAGGAATATTATTTAATTCGGGTAGCCATTGCTTTACAAAAACGCCATCAACATCATGCTCTTCTGCGTTTTTAATTGGGTTATATATTCTAATGGTGTTAACGCCGGTTACGCCAGCTTGCATTTGAATCTGCGGATAATGAATGCCTGGTTCATAATCTAAAAATTGTTTGGCCAAGAAGAAACCGAGTTCTTGCCAATCCTGCCATAAATTAAAAGTAAAAAAAGAAACCACCATTGCTCGCATTCTAAAATTGATATAACCCGTAGCTACCAAGCATCGCATACAGGCATCAATTAGCGGAACACCAGTTTTACCTTCTTCCCATGCCTTGATAAATTTTAAGTTTTTTGGTTTTATTAACGCATCATACCCTTTATTTACATTAGAGAACTCCATGCTACATTCGCTTTCAAATTTTTGTATGAAATGGCAATGCCAATGTAATCGTGATAAGAAATTTGAAAGATCTCTTTTGTTATTTGAGGCTTTATAATGTTGCCTAGTATAGCGATAAACCATTCTCATTGAAATGTTTCCGTATGCCAAATAAGGCGATAGCCGACTGCAACTCTTTCTGCTTAATGCTGGTTTAGAAATGTGTTTACTGTAATTTTTATGTCGCTCTTTTACAAAGGTTTCCAAATATCGCCAGGCAAAGGTTTCGCCGCCAGGTTGGAAATTTTTGTTTGATGTGGTAATTTCTGCAGATAAACTTTCTCCTTTAAATGATTGATAAAAATCGGTGCTAAGCTTAATAATATTCCAATTGGTTTCTTCAACAAATTTGGGAAATTCACACATTTTTTCTTCCCATTTTTGCTGCCAGTTTTTTCTGGATTTCAAGCCTCTTATTACGCCAAACTGTTGGTATTGATTCCAAATAATCCCTTCTTTATCGCAAAATTTTTGAACACAAATGTCTCTATCGAAAGTGATTTTATTTCCGGTTTCTTGATGGGAAAAAATTTGCTGAATCTGATATTGAGTTTGGATGGTTTTTAAAACGGTTTCAATTTCTTGATGAAAGATATAGATTTCGCTGTGAAGCTCTTTAAGCTTGATTTGCATATCCATTAAGGATTGATAAACAAAGCGCCAATGTCTAACATCACTATCGGCGTAAGCCATGACCGAAGGCTCAAAGCAATAGATCAACAAAATAGGTAGATCACTTTTTTGGGCAAAATACAAAGCTTCATTATCGGTAAAACGAAGGTCTCGTTTAAACCAAACAATGTTGATTTTTTCTTTGGTTGGGCTTTCTTTTCTGATCATTTACGAATTAAGAAAAGAGAATTTTTAGATAGATTGTTTTGCTGATGCAGATTTTATTGAAACAAAAAAACTCCAAAATTCGGAGAGTTTTCATTTATTTTTTTAAAATTTATTTGGCTTTGTAAGTATCCGGATTAATTGCTGTAGGTGTCCATGATTGTAAAAATTCTGAAACCAGTTTTTCGCTATGTGCGCCTTTTCCATCTTCTAAGTAAGCAGAATTTTGGGTATTTAAACGTTTTCCATTTGCATCTAAAACTACAAAAACAGGAAAACCAAAACGTTGTGGATAGCCTAGGGAAGCTAATGCCTCATCGTTCTTGTTTTCTTTACTATAATTTACATGGAGCACCACATAATTATCATTCATGATTTTTGTGAGTTCTGGAGATTCTGTCACCAATTTATTAAACCTTAAACACCAAACACACCAATTTCCGCCAACTTGGATGAAAACGTTTTTCCCTTCCTTTTTTGCTTTTGTTACTGCATCAGAAATTTCTTTCTTAGCATTTGCTTCTGGATTGTAAAGCTTTGGTTTTTCTGTTTCTGTTTGCGCCATTAATGTTGAAGCAGAAGCTAAAAATATGAAGGCAATTATTATTGTTTTGATTTTCATGAGGTGATTTTTTATGAGAAGTAAATATGGGGATTTGAAAAGGAATGTTGGTAATGATTAGGTAAGAATTCCACCGTTTTTGCTAAAAAGAAATGAAAGGGAAATATTTATACCCTAATCCTTTATGCTATTAAATATTTTCTGAAAATCACTTTTAAACAGATTTTTATTATCTAATGTACTAGTGCATATTACTTTGTAAAAATTGTTTTTTGTTTCTGCAATGCCAATAAAATAATAGTAGTAAATCATGGTCTCATCGTCTAAAAAAGTAAGATCTGTACTCATAAATTTTACATCACCGTTTGTACTTTGTATAGCAGAAGCAATTTTCCTTTCTGGTTTATCTTGTAAAAAATTTTTAATAAACTGATCATAAAATTGGTTTATATCTTGATTTGCAGGGTCATCAAATAATTTTACACTTTTTCCCTCTTTAATTACATAACCAGAAACATCCTTTACCATGTTTCTAAACTGTATGGCGGCATCATTATTTAAACCTCCGGTTTTGCTCATATAATCAGGCAAATTGACCGTAAAGTCTTCCACTTTATACTTATCCATTAAGGTTTGAGCTGTTGTGGCTTTGCAGAGAATTAAAATTAGGATTAAGGTAAGATAGCGCTTCATGATGGATTATTATAATGAGTTGAAATTAAGCATTTTGTAATGATTATTGAAATAAGATTATTTTTTTGGATAGTCAATTCTTAGTTCTAGCAGGGTCTCTCGTAGAGGACCCTGCGCTATATAGTTTTAGCAGGGTCTCTCACAGAGGACCCTGCGCAGAGGACCCTGCGCTATTTTAAAATTCCATATCTAAATAATGCTTTAATAAAACCTTTTCCTTAATAACATTTTTTTTATAAAAACCCGCACTGCTATGTTCATAATCTATAAATGTTTCAGCTAACATCCACTTTCCAGAAACGGGATTGTTATGTATATAGGCTAGCTTCTGATGAAGGAAAAAATCCGTAATAATTGGTTTTGCATCAAAGGATGGTTCAAATACTTTATGTAATTGCCCTTTCTTTTTCTCAACTGCCGAACAAGCTAAACTTAATTTTAAAAGAATATCGTTTTGATTTTGAGCTTTTAATCTTTTCACAATTTCATAAGCCATAAACCGCTTTCCGTTTGAGATGATTTTATTGAGATTGTTAGAAGTATTTAAGTGTAAAATTGCATGAATATGATTGGGCATAATCACAAATGCGCTGGTGTCAATTGAATATTTCTCTTTAATCAAATTGAACCAATGGTAAATTAAATCATACGAGTTTGTTATTTGGAATAAAGGAATCCAGTTGAAGCAAGTAAAGGTGATGAACCAAGTTTTATAAGTAGTATCATGAATGGTTTTTATTGCCATTTCTAAATATAATGATTTTAAGAATATTCAACGCAGGGTCCTCTGCGAGAGACCCTGCTTGAACTGTGGATGTAAAACTTGAATACAAAAACCGATTGTATTGTATCTCACTGTCCAGGCAGATTCTCATTTTTTAACGCAGGGTCCTCTTCGAGAGACCCTGCTCGGGCGGAATACGCTGTTTGAACAGATAACGCTGCTTGGAAAGAAAAACGAAATACTTCAACTTACAAAAGCAGTCAAATCGACACCAATTAACATATCTTAGAAAGCAATGCCAAATTAAAACGCTATTTTAGCCAATACATTTTGTTCCTTTTCCTCAATATTAGATAAAATTTGTAACCTATTTTATAATACAAAATAAAAAAGGACAAATAAAATTGCTTAAATTATAAAACCGCATTGAATAAAACATCGTAAATAAGAGCGTTTGTTTTTTTAAAATTTATTTTACTTGTTTTAAAAAAAGTTGCACAATATTCAAAACTTAATTTCACTCCAAAATATCATTCATGAAAAAAATTTTACTCCCATTTTTCACTTCATTTATTCTAATTTCCAATATTAACGCACAAACAGCTCCAACAAATTTAACAGCTACAAATATTGGCGTAAATACAGCTACGATTAGTTGGCAAGCCTCTGCCGCAATTCCTAGCACTGCTACAAAAATCGAAAGCTTTGAACAACCTTTTGGCACAAGCTCATGGATTAGTAATGGATACAAGTGGCTTTTAGAGTATAATGATGACACCAGACAATACAACTCCAAATCAGGAACCTCATCTTGGTTTGTACAAAATAATCGTAGTGGTATTACTTTAAATACTATCCAAATTGTAAAGGGTTTTTGGATAAATGCTGAGAGCTTTAATAATACATTTAGTTATACCATCAAAGGGTTTGATTTAAACAATAATCAGATTTATACTCAAACCTATAATGATGGAGGAGGCTTCACAAATTATAGATACCTTACACTTAATTGGAACAACGTAAAAAGAATTGGTGTAACTTTCGATGGTAGTGATATCAGCAATAGTGTTTTTATAGACGATTTTAATTATACTCCATCAGAAAATGCGTATCCCTATTATCTTTCTACCAATAATACTGCACCAGCGGCTAATGCAACCGCTACTGATATAACAAGAGGAACAAGTTTCAATCTAGGGGGCTTACAACCTAACACCACCTATTATTTATGGATGCGAACATACGATGGAACTACTAATGGTAGTTGGACAGCAAGCCCGGTTTCATTTACTACTTTAAATACCTTGCCTGTAACACTAACCAGTTTTACCGCTAAAAAGGCAAATAATTACGCTGAATTGCAATGGGTAACTGCATCAGAAAATAACAATAAAGAATTTATAATCAGCCGTTCTGCTGATGGTGTAGGTTTTAGTGAAATTCATAGGGCATTAGCTTCAAATATCTCTAACGGAACAAAAAACTATACTTATAAAGATTTAAATCCAGAAAATGGAATAAACTATTACAAGTTATCTCAAGAAGACTTTGATGGCACTATAAAAGAATTGGGTATAAAAGTATTGAACTTACAGCTTTCAAATTTAGATAATCAACCTTATCCAAATCCTACGAAGGGGAAAATTACAATTATCTTAATAAAGGGAGAGAAACAGTTTGCAGTATTAAGTAATTCTAGCGGAAAAGAGTTACAAAACACAGCTCTTACCAACAAAGATGAAAATGCAACTTTTGACTTGTCAATTTATCCAAATGGGATTTATATAATTACTTTAATAGGAAAGAATGAAACTAATACTTATAAAGTAGTAAAAGAATAAATTTTCGAACTGTATCTTCTTAGAAGTTTAATCATAGTCTCCTTTTCAGGACTCTTCTTTTTTGTATTTGCCTTTTTTAACGCAGGGTCCCCTGCGAGAGACCCTGCTTGGACCGTGGATGTAAAACTTGTTTACAAGAACCGATTGTATTGTATCTCAATGTCCAAGCAGATTCTCCTTTTCGGGACTCTGCTTTTTTTGAAGACCAAGCTGGGACGAAGTTTTGTAATTGGTATCATGAATGGTTTTGATTGCCATTTCTAAATGTAATGATTTTAAGGATATTCAACGCAGGGTCCTCTTCGAGAGACCCTGCTTGGACGGGGTTTTTTAGCGAATTAAATCACGATTTGAAATATCAATATCACAAAAATTATTTTAAAGTTATTTTAGTAAACACTGGAGAACCTTGTCCGCTGATTTCACCAACAACTATATTAAATCTCTGAGTTTGAAAAGTAGTAATCCTCTTATTTGTTGCATCAAATCCAGAGCTTTTAGCGGGCCCATAAAACTTACTTACATCGCTTAAAATACTTTCATAGGTTAATCCTTGAAAAATCTGAGGTTCTCCGTTTAAAACATATATTTCCTTTAAATTTTTTGTGTCATCATATTTTAATTCGTACCTCCCGTAAATTCCATCGATTAAGACATTTTTGATATATGGCATTGTATTCATAATTTTTCCATCTAAAAAAGAACCCAAAATCACGCTTGAATTACTATTATTATATTGAAAAACAGTAAAATAACCAGTATTATAATCAGCAGAGATATAAGGATAGGTACTATTAATGTAGGTCAAATCTAATTTATCCCAAATTGTCTCTAAAGCTCTATTTTCTACAACTCTCAATAAACTCTCATTTTCAAAACTATTTTGACTGTTTTTTATAATTAATTTAATATTTATGTTACCAATTAGATTAGTTGGAGCCACCTTAAAGAGATAATTATAACCATTAGATAAATCATAACTATTTGAATTAGAAGAAACCTTTATTCCATTTACCATTAAATAAACTTCATCTTTTTCATTGTAATTTTTAGTATATCTTAGACCAAGAATCAAGGTATCCGATTTACTAAAAACAGGTTTGTTAGAAAGAAAAAAGACAGGTTCAATAGCTTTATCAACTTTAGAAGCCTCATCCTTTTTAGAACAAGACAAAAAACAAATAGAAATTAAAATGAATAGGAGAAGTTGTTTCATAATAGAGTATAAAAATTCAAATATCTTCAAAAATCTTTAAACCAAAAAATCCCTCCCAGAAAATAATTTCCAAGAGGGATTTCTAATATATAGCCCAGAACTTTTAACCCTAAACTTTACAATTCAACTTATATCAAACTCACACTCCTATTAACAAAAGCAGTTAAATCAGCTCCTGTTAACATTCCTTGAGAAAGCAATGCCAAATCGAAAGCTTGTTTAGCTAAAGCTGATTGTTCGGCTTCATCAGTGCTTGCTAAAATTTTGTTCACTATTTTATGGTTTCCATTGATGGCAACTTTGTAGCTATCTGGCATATTTCCGTAGAAACTCATTCCACCGCCCATTGCAGCCATGTCTTTCATCCTACGCATAAACTCATCCATAGTAACTGTTACAGGCAATTCATCCGGACTTAAAGCTTCCACTTCTACTTGGTAAGCAGGTTTGTTAATCGCTTTTTCAAAGATTTCTTTTACCTGTTTTGTTTGGTCCTCGCTTAAAACGTGTTCCATTTTCTCGCCTTTGTCAATCAATTTATCAGCAGTGCTAGAATCCACACGTTTCAATTGTGTTTTTTCTAATTTCTGCTCCATCTGGCTTACAAAATGAGAATCAATTGGCGTATCCATCAACAAAACATCATAACCTTTACGAGTTGCCGATTGAATAAAACCATCTTGTTTAGCTGGATCAACAGTATATAAATAAATTAAATTACCGTCTTTATCCGTTTGGATGTCTTTTACTTTATCGCGGTATTCATCCATGGTAAAGTTTTTCTTTTCGGTGTTGGTAAACAAAGCGAAATCTTTGGCTTTATCGTAGAATTTCTCTTCAGAAATCATTCCGTATTTTACAAATAAGCCAATATCGCTCCATTTAGTTTCATAAGCAGCTCTGTCTTTTTTAAAGAGTTCACCTAATTTTTCAGCCACTTTTTTAGTGATGTAACTATTAATTTTCTTCACATTGCTATCTGCTTGTAAGAAACTTCTAGAAACGTTTAATGGAATATCCGGTGAATCAATCACACCATGTAACAACATCAAAAACTCAGGTACAATGTCTTTTACTTCATCAGTAATAAACACCTGGCGACTAAATAATTTGATTTTATTTCTTTGGATTTCAACATCGTTTTTCAATTTAGGGAAATATAAAACTCCAGTTAAATTGAAAGGATAATCTACGTTTAAATGAATCCAGAATAATGGATCTTCTTGAAAAGGATAAAGTTCTTTATAGAATTTTATATAATCTTCGTCAGTTAATTCAGTTGGAGATTGGGTCCAAATTGGTTTTGCACCATTAATTACATTTGGAACTTCAACAGATTTGTATTGCTTTTTTCCTTCTGCATCTTCGCCATCTTCAACGCTATCGGTTGTGATACCGAAAACTAATTTTACGGTTAAAAACTTGAAATATTTATCTAAAATGGTTTGTAATTTTTGTTGGTCTAAAAACTCTTCCGATTCACTATTTACATGTAAAATAATGTCTGTTCCTCTGGTGGTTCTTATTCCTTCTTTGATCTCAAATTCTGTACTTCCATCGCAAATCCAAGCAGCAGGTTCTGCACCATCCTGATAAGATAAAGTTTGAATCTCTACATGGTCTGAAACCATAAAAGCAGAGTAAAATCCTAAACCAAATTTACCAATAATCTCATTGGCATCTTTAGCGTCTTTAAATTTCTCTACAAACTCGGTTGCTCCAGAGAAAGCAATTTGATTGATGTATTTTTTAATTTCTTCGGCAGTCATTCCCAAACCATTGTCAGAAATGGTGATGGTTTTTTTATCCTTATCAAAAGATACGTTCACTTCTAAATCACCCAACTCGCCATTATACTGACCTAAGCCAGATAATCTTTTTATTTTTTGAGTTGCATCAGCAGCGTTAGAAACCAACTCTCTTAAAAATATCTCGTTATCAGAGTATAAAAACTTTTTGATGATTGGGAAAATATTCTCCGTATGAATTGAAATCGTTCCTTTTTCCTTCATGATATATTTATGTCTATTTTAAATTTTATGTTTACGGTAGAGCTAACATCAATGCTTGTTCCAAATGAGTTTTGCGTGTCAAGTTGACAGGGAATGGGATTTGTAATTTGGACATTTGGTGAATCTTAATTTTATTCAAACATCATGTTCTGTGTGTTAATAGACCATCTCTCCTTAATTTCGGTCTGTGAGGACACAGACCTAGGTGGAAAAATTATTGCATAAATTAATTTGAGCAAATTTAACCCCGACGATTTAAGTTATCTAAACCTGATTGAAGTGAAAATCCTTTTCTTTTTTTGGAAAGAAAAGATTGTAACGAAAAGCAGGACTATCCTTATTAGTTGACGAATGTTTTTGCTTTTCAAAAAAATTTATTCAAAAAAAATCAGCACCAAAATAAATTGATGCTGATTTCTATTAAAATTATTTAATTCTTACTTTTTAGGGTCTAAAATTAAGTTTATCCTTGCTAAAGCATCAACTAAATGAGCTTTAATAATGGTGTTACTATATCTTGGCAACGCTCTTTTAATATCCGATTGTAAACTAACCAACTCTAATCTTGCCATTGGTGTAATATCCGTTTTTGTAGGATCTACACTTGTTACTCCAAATCTTGCAAATGCAGATGCTTGTGTGGGATCTGGAGGGGTTAATAAAAATCCTAATCTATCAATATAGGCTCTTTGTAAATTTCTACGGAAAACATCAATGTTTGCTCCAGTGCTTAACTCAGACCAAATACCAGCGTGTAAATCAGCAAATAATTCATCTAAAGAATAAGCCTTAGCACTATTCTTTGTAGAATTATCTATTACTCTAGCTAATCTAGATGGATCTAAAATTCCATTTAATGCAGAAACCTGAACTCTTCTTACTTTGTCGTCCAAATCTGCATTATCAAACTTGTTAGTTTCAGCACTAATAAACATCCAATTTGGTGTTTTAAAAGCTTGTTCTACAATAAATTTTACGCTTGCTTTTTGCTTAGCTTCATCTACATGAGTATAAACTGCTCCGGCCTGATCGTAAGTTTTATCGTTTTGATAAATTCCACCAATAC
This sequence comes from Sphingobacteriales bacterium, assembly GCA_038237895.1. Lineage (GTDB taxonomy): Bacteria > Bacteroidota > Bacteroidia > Sphingobacteriales > Sphingobacteriaceae > Pseudopedobacter. Next base: position 54,494 of record JBBRYE010000001.1, read on the forward strand.
TTGCCCTAACGTGGCCCATGTAACGGTTAAACTGACCTAAAACTTCGCCATATAATTCTTCTAAATTATCATAAGGCTTACCTTCTTCGTAAGTCCATTTTTTGATATTTGGAATGATACGTTTTAAGTTTGCAATTCCGTAAGTAGATGCTTTAATGGCATCATCTCCTAAATCTTCAGATTGTGCTCTTGGATCAATTGGATTACCTGTTTGCGCTCCGTAAAAATAAATAGGATTTCCAGCTCTTTCTACTGTCCATTTATTTAAAATTTTAGCTTGCTCTTCCTCTGTTTTGTTAGGGAAATAAGTGTATCCCCACTTAACAGCCCACTGATCATAAGGACCTATACCTGGATATAATACAACTCCTTTATCTTCTGGCTGTGCGATATAATTGAAACGGGCATAATCCATAATTGACGGTGCAGTACCACCCATTTTTTGAGTAAACGTTGCCGAGCGTAAACTATCTACAGGATAAGCAACAGAAGAGCCAAAGTTATGTGGCAAACCTAAAGTATGTCCAACTTCATGAGAAGATACAAAACGTATTAATTGTCCCATAACTTCATCACTAAATTTTGGCATACGAGCCGCTGGATTTACAGCCGCTGTTTGTACAAAAAACCAGTTTCTTACTAAATTCATTACGTTGTGGTACCAACCTATATCAGATTCTATAATTTCGCCAGAACGTGGATCAGAAATATGAGGCCCGTAAGCATTTGCAATATTAGAAGCAAAATATCTAATTACAGAATATCTAGCGTCTTCTGGCGACCAATCTGGATCATTAGTTGGTGCTTCTAAACAAGTAATTGCATTTTTAAACCCTGCAGCTTCAAAAGCTTTATTCCAATCTTTTACCCCTTCTATTAAATAAGGTCTCCATTTTTTTGGAGTTGCTGGATCTATGTAATAAACAATTTGTTTCTTAGGCTCTACCAATTCGCCTCTGGCATAAGCGGCTTCATCTTTTGGCTCTAATTTCCATCTTGCAATGTAACGTGTAACCGTAGCTTTTTGGGCATCAATTCCGTAATCCGTTTGTCGGCGAGAAAAGTAACCCACCCTGTCATCATTTAATCTAGCAGCCATTGGCACTTTTGGTAACAGCACCATTGATGTGTTTAATTCTACAGTTACAGAACCTAATGAACCATCTCCTGGAGGGCTTGCCGCCGAGTAAGTTTTGATGGATCTTGCTTCAATATTAATTGGAAAAGATCTGATTGAATCTATATAAGACCTAGTTTCATCTAATCTTGTAATTTTATATTGCGTTTTTGTATTTTGTTGTAATCCTAAAGCTTGTACATCTTTAGCAAAAAAATCAGTAACATCTATAACAACCGCTGTAGAATCTTTACCTTTTGCTTTAATATCAAAAGATGCTAAAATTGGGGATAAATTAGAGTTTCTAACAGATTCATACATGTCTGTTCCAGGTGCAGCAACATTTGTATAAGACGGTACACGAATCATAACTTGTGTTCCTCTTTTTTCCCAAACCCAAACTTGTTCGTTTAGTTCTTCACCGCCATAAGTTCCATCTGCGGCTGGAGTTTTAGAATAACGTGTTACCGCTAACATTTCCCTGCCAAATAAAGAATCAGGAATTTCATAGTAATATTTATCCTCCACTTTGTGGACAGTAAATAAACCAACGTCTGTTTTAGCTTTGGCAGTTATTACCTCTTTATAAGGTTTCATTCCGCCTTCTTTTTTAGGAGTAGCGGGTTTAACTGCGGCCGAAGAGGCCATTTTTGCTTTTTCTGCTTCTTTCTTTTTTTGAGCAGAACAAGCAGATACAGCCACCGCCAGTGAAAATAATCCCGCTAGTTTTAAGGTGTGTAAATTTCTTTTCATATAGTTATTAGGGTTTCTTTAATTTCACAATGTAGCTAATAAATAAAAATGATGGAAATATTAACTGTTTTGTTACTTAAATTATTTGATTAATACTTTGATTATAATAAAATTTAAAATTGTTCATTTATTTTAACGTTTTAACAGGCTTTTTTTTTATCTTTTTTTGCAATTACTTTGTGGCAAAAGCAAAAAAAAGCCTGACCGAATTACAGGAGGGGATGTCATTTCTCCGAAGAAGTCCTTTGGACAATCCCTAACGCGAAAAAATATCATCATTAAGAATAAACCTTCAAATTTCATTTATGATAATGCAATTTAAATTCACTTAAAACAATCTGAAGAAAAAATAAATTATTAGCTGATAATTAGCACACAAATTTACTAAATGCCATCATCTAATAAAAAAACATAAAGTTCTTTAGGCCCATGAGCACCTAAAACTAATGTTTTCTCGATATCGGCAGTACGGCTTGGGCCCGTAATATTAGAAATCATAGAAGGTAAATTGCTGCCATATTTTTTCTTTATGATGTTGAATCCATCTTTCAAATCCATCACCATTTGAGAAGTGTAGGCAACTACAATGTGGGCATGAGGATAAATGCTCAATCTCCTGCCGGCGGCATTGCCATTACTTACCATTATTGATCCGTTTCTAGCAATTAAACACTCGCAAAGTGTTAAACCTACTTCTGCTAATTCAAAATCTTTATCGGTAGCGTAAAAAGGATATTCGTATGTATTTAATAGTTCTTGAAGTTGTGGTTCCCAACAGTAGATTTTTCGCCATTTTTTTTCTTCGGCTAAAAGTAAAATGTTTTCTATAAATGTGATTTCATCTTCACAATAAACAAATTGCCCAGAAACTCTGGTAAATTCTTCTGCAAAAATAACTTCTGGAGATTCTGTTGTAGGCGGGTAAAGTGGTAAATCTTCTAAATTAGGATAAGGATTTTCTCTTTTCTCTAAAAGTGCTTTTCTTATTTTTTTTAATAATTGCTCTTTTGAAGTAGTACTATCCTTCATGTAATTTTATAATTGAGGATGATGGCAAGAAAACAGCTCAAGTTTTTTAAACTTGAGCTATTTAAAGATTTATTATTTCGCTTCTGAAACTTGTATAGGTTCTGTAGAATCTCCTACGGGTTCAGGGTGAATGTTTTCTGCAATTACAGTTTGATCGCCTCCTTCTTTTCCGTTTACAAATTCATCATAAGTTGTGCGGTTATCAAACGGACGTTTACCCAAAATTTCTTCTAAATCACTTTGGAAAAGAATTTCTTTTTCTAAAAGTTTAACAGCTAAAGCCTCTAATCCATCTCTTTTTTCGGTCAATAAATCTTTGGTTTTTTTATAAATTTCTTTAATTAAATCTCTAACCTCAGAATCAATTAGCTCGGCCGTTTCATCAGAATATGGCTTATTAAAGTTATATTCATTTCCGTTATCATTAAATGAAACATTACCTACTTTTTCACTCATTCCATAAACCGTAACCATAGCATAGGCTAATTTCGTAATGCGTTCTAAATCATTTTGTGCACCTGTAGATATTTTGCCGAAAGTAATATCTTCAGCAACACGTCCACCCATTGTCATACACATTCCGTCAGAAAGTTGCTCAATTGTGTATAAAAATTGTTCTTTTGGTAAATATTGTGCGTAACCTAATGCCGCAACACCACGTGGCACAATAGAAACTTTTACTAAAGGATCTGCATGTTCTAAAAACCAACCTGCAATTGCATGACCTGCTTCATGATATGCAACAATTTTTTTCTCCTCTGGAGAAATAATTTTATTTTTCTTTTCTAAACCGCCAATTACTCTATCAACTGCATCCTGAAAATCTTGCATATCTACTGCCTCCTTATTTCTACGAGCGGCGATTAAAGCAGCTTCATTACAAACGTTGGCAATTTCTGCTCCGGCAAAACCTGGAGTTTGTGCTGATAACTTTTTAGGATCAACTCCATCTGCTAATTTTAGAGGTTGTAAATGCACTTTAAAAATTTGCTCTCTTCCTACTAAATCTGGCTTATCAATAGAAATTTGTCTATCAAAACGTCCGGGTCTTAATAATGCCGAATCCAATACATCAGGACGATTAGTTGCTGCCATAATGATAATACCCGAATCGGTTCCAAAACCATCCATCTCTACTAATAATTGATTCAAGGTGTTTTCACGTTCATCATTGCCGCCAACCATGCTATTTTTACCACGAGCTCTGCCAATTGCATCAATCTCATCAATAAAAATAATACAAGGCGCTTTATCTTTTGCTTGTTTAAATAAGTCTCTTACTCTAGAAGCTCCTACACCTACAAACATCTCCACAAAATCAGACCCTGAAAGAGAAAAGAATGGAACCTGAGCTTCGCCAGCAACAGCTTTAGCCATTAAAGTTTTACCCGTTCCGGGCGAACCCACTAATAAGGCTCCTTTGGGAATTTTACCGCCTAAATTTGTGTATTTAGTGGGGTTTTTAAGGAAATCTACAATTTCCATTACCTCTTGTTTGGCTTCTTCCAAACCAGCCACATCACTAAATGTGATACTTACCTGAGATTCTTTATCAAAAAGTGTAGCTTTTGATTTACCAATGTTAAAGATTTGACCTCCAGCGCCGCCTCCGGCACCACCACCCATTCTTTTCATAATAAAAATCCAAACCACTACGAAAATTCCGATAGGAACTATAAATGACCAGAAAAGAGAAGAGAATGGACTTGTTCTAGACTCGTAACTTAATGGAACCTTTTGTTGCTCGGTATAATCTTTTTGAGATTCCTTTAAACGACTTTGCAAAGATTCAAATGAACCATCTGTAAAGTAATATTGAGGATTAGAACCGCTTATAGAAAAATTGTTGCGCTCTTTAAGATCTTTGTATTTGGCTTCTGACAGCCTGTCTTTTTTAATGTAAACTTCTGCCACAACCAAATCTTCTTGTTTATAGGCAATTAGCTTTTCAACATCTCCATTTTTTAACATGTCGTTTTCAAACTTTTGATATGTTATTAAACGAGCATTGCTGCTGCTCATAAAGAATTGAATTCCTAAAATAACTAAAATTACAATTCCGTAAACCCACATAATATTAAACTTAGGTGGCTTTGGAATTATTTTTTTACCAGGAACTTTTTTTATTTGTTTCTTTTTATCTAAACTTTCTTTCATCTCTTTTTTCTTTTGGCTTAATACTAAGCGCTTTTGTAGTGTTCAAATTCTGCATCTCCCCACAAATCTTCAAGCCCATAAAATGCTCTTTTATCGGTTCTAAAAATATGTACTACAACATCAAAATAATCTAATAATATCCACTCTGCATGTTGCAAACCTTCTTTTTTATAAGGATCTTGCCCGGTTGCTTCAAAAACTTCTTTCTCCACACTATCTGCTATAGCTTTTATCTGAGTAGAAGACTCGGCATGACAAATAACAAAATAATCGGCAACAGAACTGTGGATATTTCTTAAATCCAATCTCACTATATCATTGCCTTTTTTTTCTTGTATACCATTAATTATGATCTCAGAAAAACTTGTGGAGAGTAGGTTAGCGTTTTTATTTTTTATCATTAAAAAAATTTAATTTTGAGCTATATTATTAATTTTATATAGCACTTTGCAAAATAACACATTTTTAACACTATTTGTTGGACAAACCATTGTAAAATTATCGTCGGTAGATTCAACAAACACATATGTTAAAAAACTACTTTCAAATTCTAAGCCATTGCTAGATGGTACTGTTATTATGGCAGACCACCAATTTGCAGGTAGAGGGCAAAGTAATAATGTTTGGGAAAGTAAACCCGGCGAAAACCTCACTTTTAGTATCTATTTAAATCCAACATTTTTAGCCGTAAACCATCAATTTGAATTGAATAAAGCTATTTGTTTAGGTATTATAGATTATTTAATTTCCCTAATCGGGGATGATTGTAAAATTAAATGGCCAAATGACATCTATTATCAAGATAAAAAGATAGGTGGAATTTTAATTGAAAATGTTACAAAAGGTTATCAATTAAAGGATAGTATAGTTGGAATTGGGCTAAATATTAATCAAAAAGAATTTGGAGAACTTAATTATAGAGCAAGCTCTTTATCAAAAATCTTACATCAGGATTATGACTTAGATAAATTATTAGCTCAAATTTGCCAATCAATAGAAAAGCGTTATTTGCAATTGAAAGCCAAGAAATTTGAGGTTTTAAACACAGATTACACCACCAAACTTTTTAGATTAAATGAACTGCATTTATTTAAAATAGATGAGCAAGACATGGAAGGAATTATAATTGGCGTTGATAAAAATGGGCGTTTGCAATTAGAAATAAACAATAGCATTAGAGAGTTTGATTTAAAAGAAATTACATTCATATTTAATTGAAATGAAAAAGATTATAGCATTATGGGTTTTTATAATTATTGGTTTTACAGGATTTTCTCAAATCTTAAAACCTGTAAAATGGTCATTCTCTTCTCAAAGTATCAATGAAAAAGAAGCTTTTTTAATTGCAACTGCAACTATAGAAAAAGGCTGGCATGTCTACTCTCAAGATATTGGCGATGGAGGCCCAATTCCCACAACATTAACATTTGTAAAATCTCAGGATTATAAATTAGAAGGTAAAACTACAGAAGCCCCAAAAGCAGTTTCTGCTTATGATAATAATTTTGGAATGCAAATCTCTTGGCATGAAAGCAAAGCGATTTTTAAACAAAAAATAAAGCTTGTTAAATCAGAGTTTACGGTTAAAGGCACTTTAGAGTTTATGGTTTGTAATGATAAGCAATGTCTAACACCAGAAGACATTGATTTTTCAATAGCTGTTAAAGCAAACAAAACCAATAATTTGGCTTCTGCCAACGTAGAATCTACATCTATACTTGAAAACAACGAAACGGGAATTGCAATAAAAGACAGTTCTTCCATAAATAATGATACAGTTAAAACATCAACCATATCCACTTCATTAGATTCAATTAAAATCGCGGCAAAACCAATTGAAGACAAAAGCTCAAAACAAAGTTTATGGGCGATATTTATAGCCGGATTTATAGGTGGTTTATTGGCTTTAATTATGCCTTGCATCTTTCCTTTACTGCCTTTAACGGTTAGTTTTTTTACTAAAAAAGCAGGAAGCAGAGGTAAAGCAATATCTCATGCTTTTATTTATGGTTTATCCATCATTGGGATTTATGTTTTACTGGGATTAGTAATTACCATTTTCTTCGGTTCTGATGCGTTAAATGATTTGGCCAGTAATGGAACATTTAACTTTTTATTTTTTTTATTATTGGTTGTTTTTGCCATTTCTTTTTTTGGTGCATTCGATATCAACCTTCCAAATTCTTGGGCAAATAAAATTGATGAAAAATCTGACAAAGGCGGATTAACCGGTTTGTTCTTTATGGCATTCGCATTGGCTTTAGTCTCATTTTCATGTACAGGTCCAATTATAGGAACTTTATTAGTGCAAGCGGCTTCAATGGGAGAAAGAATTGGGCCAGCAGTTGGCATGTTTGGTTTTGCTTTGGCATTAGCTATTCCATTTACTTTATTTGCGGCTTTCCCTTCTTTGTTAAAATCTTTACCAAAATCTGGGGGCTGGTTAAATAGCGTGAAGGTAACTTTAGGGTTTATTGAATTGGCTTTAGCTTTAAAATTTTTATCTAATGTAGATTTAGCTTACCATTGGGAATTATTAGACAGAGAGGTTTTCTTAGTTTTATGGATCGTGATTTTTGCGATGTTAGGTTTTTACATCATCGGGAAAATTAAATTTTCTCATGATAGCGACATACCTTTCATCACTATTCCTAGGCTTTTTTTATCGATAATCATATTTGCTTTTACTATTTATATGATTCCGGGATTGTGGGGAGCTCCTTTAAAATCTATAAGTGCTTGGTTGCCTCCACAAACCACACAAGATTTTGATTTATATACTAATACATTATCTTCGCCAAATATCCAGCAAGATACCGTTAAGAAAAAATATGCGGGGTTGTTTAAAGCACCTCATAATTTAGATGCGTTTTTTGATTACGAACAAGGTTTAGCGTATGCAAAATCGCAAAATAAACCAGTTTTAATAGATTTTACTGGGCACAGCTGTGTAAATTGCAGAAAAATGGAAGCTTCTGTTTGGAGTGATAAAGAAGTATTAAGGCGGTTAAAAGAAGATTATGTTTTAATCTCATTATATGTTGATGATAAAACAGACCTTCCAGAATCAGAGCAATATATTTCTAAATATTCTGGCAAAAAAATTAAAACTTTGGGTAATAAATGGAGCGATTTTCAAGCATCAACTTTTGCTACTAATTCACAACCTTATTATGTGATTGTAAATAATACAAGTAAAGTTTTGGTTCCACCACAAGCTTTTAATTTAGATATTAAAAATTATATAAACTTTTTAGATAGCGGTTTGGCTGCTTATCGTGATAATAATAAATGAATAAAGTTAAAAAAATAGGTGTATTTACATCTGGAGGAGATTCTCCAGGGATGAATGCTGCAATACGAGCTGTAGTTAGAACAGCATTATTTTACGATATCGAGGTTTTAGGTATCAGAAGAGGATATGAAGGAATGATTAATGGAGAATTTGTAGAAATGGATAGAAAATCCGTAGCAAATATCATTCAAAGAGGAGGAACGATTTTAAAAACCGCTAGAAGTATGGCTTTTATGACTCCAGAAGGAAGAGAAGAAGCCTACAAACAATTAAAGGGAGCAGAAATTGATGCGTTGATTGCCATAGGCGGTGATGGGACTTTTACCGGTTCTAAAATATTTGGTGAAGAATATAATTTCCCAATCCTTGGACTACCCGGAACAATTGATAATGATCTTTTTGGTACTGATTTCACCATCGGTTATGATACTTCTATAAACACGGTAACTGATGCGATAGATAAAATTAGAGATACCGCCGAATCTCATGATCGCTTATTTATTGTGGAAGTAATGGGCAGAGATTGCGGTTTAATTGCTTTAAGAAGTGGAATTGGAGTTGGAGCAGAATCTATCATGATTCCAGAAATGAAAACTGATATGGCTGCCTTATTTCACCGTTTAGAAATAGGTAGAAAAGATAAATCGTCAAAAATTTTAATAGTTGCAGAAGGTGAGGGTGATTCTGGTGGTGCATTTGAAATTGCAGATAAAATCAAATTAAAATTCCCTCAATATGATACTCGTGTTTCTGTTTTGGGCCATATACAAAGAGGCGGAAAACCTACTTGTATGGATAGAGTTTTAGCTAGTAGACTAGCCGTTGCGGCTGTAGAAAACTTAATGACAGGTAGAAAAGGTGAAATGGTTGGATTAATACATGGTAAAATAGCATTTACTCCTTTTGATAATGCCATTAAACATCACGTAGAAATTAACCATGATTTATTGAAGATTGTAGAAATCTTATCCCTATAAAATGGATTACAGAGCAATTAAAAGTCATTTTGAAGAAGCAGACATAGTTTTAAAAACATTTTTATCTGATGATGAAAATTTTAAAAATATAGAAAAAGCTGGTCTTTTAATTGTTGATGCTATATTAAACGGAAACAAAATCATTTCTTGTGGAAACGGCGGCTCCATGTGTGATGCCATGCATTTTGCAGAAGAATTATCTGGAAGATACCGAAATGATAGAAAAGCTTTGCCAGCTGTAGCCATTTCAGATGCTTCGCACATAACTTGTGCTGCAAATGACTATGGTTTTAACCATATTTTCTCTCGATTTGTAGAAGCATTAGGAAATAAAAATGATGTTTTATTTGCAATTAGCACCAGCGGAAATTCTGCTAATATTTTAAATGCGATTAAAGCTGCTAATGAAAAAGGATTGAAAATTATCGGTTTAACAGGTAAAGATGGCGGTGAAATGAAAAAACATTGCGATGTGGAAATTAGGGTTGCTCACTCAGGTTTTTCAGATCGGATTCAAGAAGTACACATCAAAATTATCCATTCTTTAATAGATTTTATTGAAGGTAAAATGGGATTAAATTAGCTACTAAATATCAGCATTGCATCAATTTTAAATTCACTTCTTTAAATTTTTGAAGCACTTTCTTTCCATAATTAGTAAAATACTGATGCTCGGTCAATAGTTCGAAATTAAGTTGTTTCCATTCTTCATCGGTATATTTTTTTTCTAATAAATCATCCCATTCTTTTCTTAACCTTACCTGATGTAAATCATAATCAGTTCTCGAGAAATGAAAAAAATCAGCATCGCATAATATTTTAGCTATTAAAGAATTTGGACTTTGAGGATATTTTGTGCTCATAATTGCTTCACAAACATGATCAATAAAAATCTCAGGACAATTATTCTCCTTTAAAAATTCCGTAGCTATTTCACAACTATAATCTTCATGACCAATATATGCTTTACTGTAGCCGCAATCATGAAACCAAGCGGCAACAGTTGCCATTTCAACTTCAAGAATAGATAATTGGGAATGCCTTGCTATTTCAATTGTTGCAAAAACGACTTCTTTGGTATGGTTATAATTATGAAAATATAAATTTGAGGATAAATCATTTTTTAAATGATGAGAAATAAAATCTTCAACCTTATCTAAAAGCGGATTGTTTTTTAACATAAAATAGGTAATGTCTATAATTTTACCTTTTAATTCTGAAGATAAATTGAGCAAAAAAATATATGTTCTAAAACAAAGAAAGGCGCCTTTTAGAGGCGCCTTCTTTCCTATTCTCTAATTATTAAGAGAATTATTTTTTTAGGCCTATTTCCCTTAAACGTTCATCAAGGTAATCTCCTGCTGTAATATCTGAGTAAGCTTTTGGATGCTGGGCATCAATACAAGAATCTAATGAAGATAAATCCATACTAGATTTTGGATGTAAGAAAAAAGGAACAGAATAACGTGAATTTTTCATCAATTCCCTAGGCGGATTAACCACTCTATGCGTAGTAGAGCGCAATTTATTATTGGTTAATCTTTGCAACATATCACCAACATTTACTACAATATCTTCGCCATGAGCTTTAATAGCAAACCATTCTCCTTGCTGAGTTAAAACCTCTAAACCATCTGCACTTGCACCAATTAATAATGTAATCAAATTAATATCCTCATGTGCCCCAGCTCTTACTGCATCGGCAGGTAAAGCTTCTGGATTTTCTATCGGAAAATAATGGATTCCCCTTAAAATAGAGTTGCCATTATGTACTTTATCTTCAAAATAATTTTCTGGTAAACCCAAATAAACAGAAATCGCATTCAATATTTGTTTACCTGCTTTTTCCAGTTTTTGATAAACTTCTTTTGTTACTTCATTAAACTCAGGAAATTCATCTACTTTAACATTGTCAGGATATTCATCTTTTATCACATCACCGTCTACTACATATTGCCCTGTTTGCCAAAATTCTTTTAAATCTGGAGTTTTAGAATCCTTTGCTTTTTCCCTTCCTTTAGAAGTATAACCACGTTGTCCTGCTAATTCAACTTTCTCATATTTTAGCTTGGTCTCTTCTGGTAAAGTGAAAAAGTTCTGTACCTGTTTGTATAATTTATTTATTAAATCGGCATCTAAACCGTGATTGGTAATGGTTACAAAACCAGTATCATTAAAGGCGTTACCAATATCATTAGAAAAATTTCTTTTTTGCTCAGGCGATCCGTTTAGGTAATCGTTTAAATCTAAACGAGGTATATTTACATTTGAAGACATATCAGAATTGTTTAATAACCATAAATGTAACTTATTTTTGTTAACAAGTCAAAGTGATTTTTAACGATAACTATTTAATCAATTGATTCATAAATAATTGAGTTATTAACAAATTTTACTTTAAAAAACCTAAATTTAATATTGAAATCCTTTTTTGAATGGCGCTGTATGTTAGATTGCCGCGTTAGGGATAGAAGCGATATCCTTTTTTTGCCTATGTACAATATGCAAGTGGCAAAAAAAGATATAGTGTATAGCCCGTTTAAACGCCCAAAACTTTTATATTTGAAATCAAGAATTAAAAGGTGATGGTGTACCACCTATTTTAACCGCCCTCAAATTTATATTTTAGGGATAATGACACCTACTTATAAAAGCTTAATTTTTATTTGTGGGAATATTACGTAAAATCACTCAATTAGAACACTATTCTATTCTTAAGTATTTAATAAAATGGCTACTTCTTTCTTTACCATTAGGTATTGCTACGGGTAGTATAGTAGCCTTTTTTTTATGGATACTAAATTCTTCCATTTCGTTTAGGTTTTTACATCCTTATCTTCTATATTTTTTACCCTTTGCGGGGATAGCTATCCATTTTATGTATAAAGCTTGGGGCAAATCTTCAGAAAAAGGGAACAATTTAATTATGGATGAAATTCACGAACCTGGCGGTGGTGTTCCGCCTCAAATGGGTCCGCTGGTTTTGGTTACTACTGTAATTACTCATTTATTTGGAGGTTCGGCAGGGCGAGAAGGAACGGCTGTACAAATTGGTGGAAGCATTGCACAAGTTTTTGCGAAATGGTTTAAACTTTCTGAACGCGATGTTAAAGTATTACTGATGGCTGGAATTGCAGCTGGTTTTGGGTCGGTTTTTGGGACACCTTTAACAGGAGCAATTTTTGGAATTGAGGTTATTACTTTAGGAAAATTAAAGTATGACGCCATTTTACCATGCCTTTTTGCTAGCATAATTGGAGATATTACTGTAAATGCTTGGCAAATAAAACATACAGGATATCGTATAAATTTTGTGCAAGAAAACAATTTTTTCTTTTCTGGATATTTACATTGGGATTTATTAATGATGATTAAAATAATGATTGCGGCTATCGCTTTTGGTTTGGCGAGTTATGTTTTTTCTGAAATGGTGCATAACATCAAAAACTTGTTTTTAAGTATGATTAACGATAAATGGTTAATTCCTTTTATTGGAGGTGTTATTATAATATTACTGACTTTTTTGGTTGGTAAGCCAGATTATTTAAGTTTAGGAGTAAATCCGCAGCGTCCTGATAGTATAACCATTATTTCTTCCTTTACAAATGGAGGTGCCGAAACTTTTAGCTGGCTTTGGAAAACTGTTTTTACTGCCATTACTTTAGGAACAGGTTTTAAGGGTGGCGAAGTAACTCCTTTATTTTATATCGGCTCTACATTAGGTAATTCTTTGGCAGTTTTAATGGATGCCCCTATTAGTTTATTTGCTGCTTTAGGATTTATTGCTGTTTTTGCTGGAGCAACAAATACACCTTTAGCTTGTACCATTATGGGAGTTGAGCTATTTGGAGGCGAATATATTTTGTATTTCGCTTTAGCTTGTTTTATCGCTTATTTTTTTAGCGGACACACCGGAATTTATAGTTCCCAAAGAATTGGAATTGCTAAAAGTTTGAACAGCCAATATGCCAATGAGGAAACCTTAAAAGATGTGCAAATTAAAAGGGATGGATATTTAGCCGCAAAATTTGGAAAATATAAGTTTTAATATTTATCGAGTTCTTATGTTTATTTTGCGTTAACGACTGAAGCGGCATCCTTTTTTTGCTTTTAGCCATAAACCAATTGCAAAAAAAGATATAGTGTAAGGCGTGTTAAAACGCCCAGATTTAATAGTTAAATCATATCCCCATCAATATTAGAACCTATATCAGGGATTTCTTGCTTAGTGTGGCTACTTTTATAATCTGTTAATGCCCAAACCACAAAAACTGCAATAGCAAAGCCGATGTAAAAGTTTCTAGATGAATCGCCATCCAGCCCGCCTAAATAAAATGCTAAACCAACTAAAGCAATAGATACCGCTAACTCTACATAACCGTGAGTTTTAAAAGGAATAAATCTGACCAAACCATATTCAAAATTGGTACAGATGGTTAAAGTGAAGTGAATACCAGCTAAAATATAAGTATATAACGCTGTGGTGTTTTCTAAATGAAAAATACTTGGGGCAACCAATAAAAAGATAACCACTAAATAATCTATAATGCCGTGTAATTTTGAATTTATCATAATCAAGTTTTTAGATATTAATTATTATCAGTTAAATTTAGTGTTAATTAATGAGTAGGCTTTTAATTTTAGCCTAAAACTTTCGCTATCATTTCTTTATCCAACAATTTTACCAAAAGTCTTTCCTCTTTTGTAAGTGCATGTGTTGTAGAATCTTTCACAATATATTTATGAATATTTCCTGTTTGATAAGAATTGATTACTGAAGGATGGACGTAATATTTTTTACATACAGATCTTGTATTACCCAATTTTTTGGCAACATTATCTATAACGTTTACAATATTTTTTTTTGAATCACTTTCTTTTTCAAAATGCCCAAGTTCTTTAAATGCACAAACTGCTTGTACACTACCCGCCCAAGTCCTAAAATCTTTTGCTGTATATTCTTCTCCGCTAATTTCTTTTAAATAATGATTTACATCTCCAGAGCCTATAGAATGATGGTTCCCTTCTATATCATAAAATTGAAATAGCTCTTTTCCGGGTATATCCTGACATTTTTTTACAAGGTTTGCAAGCTTTTTACTCTTCAGTTCAATATCGTGATAAACACCTTTTTTCCCTTTAAAAGCAAACTTAACCTGATCACCATTAAACTTTACATGTCTATCTTTTAAAGTGCTTAACCCAAAAGAGCCGTATAATTTACTGTAAGATTCATTTCCGATACGAATATGCGTAAGCTCAATTAAACGTACAACCAAAGCTAAAACCTTTTCAAATGGCAAGCCTTTTCTATTTAAATCTTTATCAACTTGTTTTCTAATAGATGGGAGGCAATTGGCAAAATTACGCATTCTATAAAATTTTGCTTGGTTGCGGATGCTATTCCAATCTGCATGGTAGCGATATTGCTTACGCCCTTTAGCGTCATAACCTGTAAATTGTAAGTGGTTATTTGGATAAGGAGAAATCCAAACATCTTGATAAGCAGGAGGGATAACTAAGTTTTTAAAGCGTTGTAAAAGTTCTTTATCTTTTATTTTCTCGCCAGTATAATCCTCGTAATAGAAATCACTACCAGATTTTTTTCTGTAAAATCCTTTGGTTCGGTCTTCTATATATTTAAGTCCGGCGGCTTTAGCTGTAACTTTTTTATCGCTACCTATTTTTTGTAATTTGGCTTCTAATCTGTTCATTTTTAGTAGATAAATCCTTTGCTTGCAAGGCAATTAGATTTAAATCTAAAATCAGACCAAAATAAGATGATAGCGTTTAATTTTATTGGTTTAACAAAAACCTGATGATTGATTGTTCGCCTACTTTTACAATTTTAGAAGTTGCCTTGCTACTAATTGATGTTGTTGTTAATTGATCATCTGCTTTAATTTCAGTGTTTTTAAAAGTTAATGATAAACCTATAAATAAAATTACAGGGATAATCATCATTAAAAATGGAGAAGTATTAGTGGATAATTTTTTCATCGTCTGTTTGTTTTGATGATCAAATATTCAACTTATTTCTAGGGCTGTAAAATCTATTAGACCAATTGCAAATATCAATAGACCAACTGTGTTTTAAGGCGATAAGCTGATTTATAAACTTTTTTTAGTGTTGGTAGACAAAAAACAGGCGTTGGTCTATATTTGCTTAAATAAAATTTTCTTTGTTTACATTTATCCATGGGCCGATTACAAAAGTTTATGCTTCATGTTATGGTGTGGTTGTTTTTAATCACGCTTTTTACTTTTGTGGCAACAGCAGGTTTTGAAAGTAGCAAAGGTGTTTATATTCTTTTTATAGGCTTATCATTATTAAATATCGCTGTCTTTTACCTTAACCTTTACTTTTTAATTCCGCTTACGCTTGATAAAAGAAAATTCTTTTTATGGATGTTAGGTTGCTTAACCATTGTGATTACGTTCTTAGCTATTAAGTATGGTCTTAGCTTTTACATTTATAAGATAAGCGGACTAAAAATGACGACAAACAATAAAGAAATGTCTTTTTCTGAGCCAGAAAGATTACTGCTTAGTACGTTTATTACCAATGGTTTTTTTATTTTTTTAAGTACGGTTTATAAATTCACTATAGATTGGTTTTTTAATGAAAGAGAAAAAACAGAGTTAGAAAGGCAGCGCTTAACTGCAGAACTGGCTTTTTTGAAATCTCAGATCAATCCTCATTTCTTGTTCAATTCTTTAAATAATATTTATTCTTTGGCTTATCAAAAATCTGATGCAACGCCAGATGCCATCCTTAAACTTTCAGAAATTATGCGTTATATGCTTTATGAAAGTAATGATAATAGGGTAGCTTTAGAAAAAGAGATTACCTATTTAAAAAGTTTTATAGAATTGCAAAAGTTGCGATTTAAAGGAAAAGCCCATGTAATTTTAGAAGTAGAAGGGCAAATTCAAAACCAACAGATTGTTCCTCTTATTTTAATATCATTTGTAGAAAACGCTTTTAAACATGGGTTAGCAACAGATAAAGAACATCCAATTATTATCAATATTTCTGTTTTTGAAAATAATTTATTGTTTACTATTAAGAATAAAAAAAATGAACTAAACAAAGATCAAACGGGTGGAATAGGAATGGTTAATGTAGTTAGGCGTTTAGATTTAACCTATCCTGATAAATATAAATTAAGTGTAGAAAATCATGAACATGAGTATCTTTCTGAATTATATTTAAATTTATAACATGATCAATTGCTTAATAGTAGATGACGAGCCTTTGGCTATAGATATTATAGAAGATTACATATCTAAAATTCCATTTCTTACACTTTACAAAAGTTTTCAAAATCCAATTGATGCAATTTCTATTGTGCAAGAAGGTAAAATTGATTTGGTTTTTTTAGATGTTCAAATGCCAGAACTAACTGGAATCCAATTTTTAAAAATCGCAAATGGAAAGTGTAAAGTAATTTTAACAACGGCGTATCCAGAATATGCTTTAGATGGCTACGAGCATAATGTGGTAGATTATTTATTAAAACCCATAGCTTTTGATCGTTTTTACAAAGCCGCACAAAAAGCAAATGATTTAATTTGTAATGTTGCTCCTCTGGTTGTAGCTCCTTTGCCAGAACCTAACACGGTTACTAATACTTTTACCCACAATTTTATTTTTGTTAAAACAGAATATAAAATCCAAAAAATATATTTAAACGATATCCTTTTTATTGAAGGCTTAAAAGATTATATCTCAATTTATACCAAAACAGAGCGTATAATCACTTTACAAAGCATGAAAAAGATTGATGAAGTTTTGCCAAACCATCTATTTGTTAGGGTACATAAATCATATATTGTTGCTTTAGATAAAATTGAAAGTATAGAACGCAGCCGCATCCTGATAAGCGATAAAATTATCCCTATTGGAGATACTCATAGAGAATATTTTTTTAATATGATTGAAGATAAAAACATATAATAGTTTAATAAATCGTCATGAAACAAGTTGACAGATCTATGATTATCCCGGATTCGCAAGAATCGGGAATTTTTGTTTATAAACACTTTGCGGTATTTTCATTCTCAAATGATAGATGAGGGCCATAATTATTGTACAAATTCACTGCTTCTTTTACAAACAATTCTTCATGATTTTTTGAGGCAAATATTCTTCCAAGTCCAAATTCCTCTTTTAAAGTTCTGTTCATTCGCTCTGCAAAGGCATTTAAATAAACATCTCCGTTCTCTGTAATAGTAATTTTGATGTTGTTTGCAATAGCAATATTTGCATATTCTGCACTACAGCAATGCAGCCCTCTATTTGAGTGATGAATAAGTTGGTTTGTCTTTTATTTCTTGTTTTATATTTACTGTGCCATGGTAAGAATTGTAACCCTACTATCAATTATACATTTATTGAAAACTGGTTTAATAAAATAATTAAGATTCTTAAAATATCAATTGGTTTATTAAGTTTATGTTTTAGAAATGAATACTGGCTATCAACAACTTTTAAAAAAAATAGACGATTTTATCAGGAAATATTATCTGAATAAAATAGTGCGTGGAATAATTTGGCAAGCCGGTGTCTTTATAGCCTCATATCTTTTTATAATCATATCAGAATATTATGGTTACTTCGGCATTAATACAAGAACTTCTTTGTTCTACATCTTTATCTTTTCTCAGATTATTCTTGCTTGGTTTTTAATATTACGGCACTTAATTAATTATTTCCATCTAGGAGAATCTATCAATCATGAGAAAGCCTCAATAATTATTGGACAACATTTTCCCACCATCAGCGATAAACTTATTAATACTTTACAACTTAAAAAGCAATCTGAAAAAAATCCTGAGCAAAACGGTTTGATTGAAGCAAGTATAGATCAAAGGATAGCTTCATTTAAACCAATTCCTTTTGTGTCAGCTGTTAATATTAAGGATAATAGAAAGTATTTAAGATATGCCTTAATACCCTTAACCGCAGTTATAGTTATTGCTTTTGCCGCACCATCAATATTAACAGAGGGCACTAAAAGAATTATCCATTACAATACTTTTTATAAAAAGAAAGCGCCTTTTGATTTCAATATCACTAACAAAAGTTTAGAGGTTATTCAAGGCGATGATTTAAATCTATCCGTAAAAATAAGCGGAGAGCAAATCCCTCAGGATATTTATTTAGAAGATGGCGTAAATACATTTAAGCTAGATAAAAAAGACATCATCAGTTTCAATTATCAATTTAAAAATCTACAACACGATAAAAAATTTAGATTGGTTGCAGGAGAATTCTCTTCAGAAGAATTTGACATCATTGTTAAAAAAAAACCTATTTTAATAAATTATCAGGCACTGCTTATTTATCCTAAGTACTTAAATAGACCATCAGAAACCATACAAAATCCGGGTGATTTAAGTCTACCCGTTGGCACAATAGTAAAATGGGGCTTCAATACAGAAAACGTTTCTTCAATAGGGTTTAAAACATCAAATAACAATATTAACCTTAGCCCTACTCAAGAAAATAAATTTTCTTATGAAACTAAAATTTTAAAAAATAGCATTTACAGCATCGTATTAAAAAACAAAAATGTTGCGGCTAAAGATTCTATCAGTTATCAGCTAAATATCATTCCGGATGCTTATCCAAAAATAGAAGTCACTCAAAAACTAGATTCTACTAATTTAAATGTGGTTTATTTTATTGGCAAAGCCGATGATGACCACGGACTAACTAGTTTGTTTTTTCATTATCAAATTTTAAAGTCTGATGATGAAAACAGAAAAGGGAAATTGATAAATGTTCCAATAAAGTTTGATAATATGTCTTCAAATACTAATTTTTTTTATTTATGGCCTTTAAAAGCATTAGGGGTTTTGCCTGGCGAAGAAATAGCATATTATTTTGATGTTGCAGATAACGATGGCGTTTTTGGGCCTAAGCATACCAAATCTGCTACGTCAATTTATAAATTAGCTTCAAAAGAAGAAAGCATTAAAAAAATTGAAGAAACATCTCAAGCCATCAAACAAAAAATGCAATCTGCTATAAAACAAGCTGAGAATATACAAAAGGAAACAAAAAAATTAAATCAAGATTTAATAGATCAAAAGGCAATAGGTTACGAACAAAAAAAACAGATAGAAAATTTAATTGATAAACAAAAGAAGTTAGAAGAAGCAATTAAAGACATCCAAAAAGATAGTAAACAGAATTTATTAGAAAGGACAGAAGTAAAACCAGACCAACAAAAACTTTTAGAAAAACAAAAGCAAATTCAAGATTTGTTTGATAATGTTCTAGATGATAAAACAAAGAAGCTTTTGGAAAACTTTCAAAAGCTGATGGAACAAAATCAAAAAGAACTTACCCAAGATCAATTGCAGAAAATGCAAATGGACAGTAAATCTTTAGAAAAAGAATTAGATAGAATTTTAGAACTGTATAAAAAACTTGAGGTAGAACAAAAACTTAATGACGCTATTGATAAATTGAATGACATTGCTAAAGAACAAGAAGATTTAAGCAAAGAAAATCTAAATAAAGAAAATCTTGAAAAACAAAAAAATGTTCAAAAAGATTTTGAAAGTATTAAAAAGGATTTAGATAATATTGAGCAAAAAAATCAACAACTAGATAAACCAGCAGATTTTAAAAATCCTAAAGAAGACCAAAATGAAATTGAAAAAGATTTAGAAAACGCAGAAAACAATTTAGAAAATACTAAACCCCAAAAGGCATCAGAATCGCAAAAATCTGCCGCACAAAAAATGCAAAAGTTGTCTAAAAAATTAGAGCAAATGCAAGATGGAGGTGAGGAAGAAGAAAGTAAAGTAAATGAAAAGGAGCTGAGGCAAATATTACAAAACTTACTTAAAACCTCGTTTGATCAAGAAAAAGTAATGGTAAGTTTAAAAAACGTCAATCCAGACGACCCTAATTTTATTAAACTTGCCCAAAAACAACGAGAAATAAAGGATAATTTAAAAACTGTTAAAGATAGCTTATATAATTTAAGTAAAAAGGTTCCTCAAATTGAAAGTACCGTTAATAAAGAAATCAGTACTATAAATCAGCAAATAACGCAAGGGATTGATAAATTAACTGATAGGAAAATAGACGAAGCAAATAGAAATCAACAATTTGCCTTAACCTCTATAAATAATTTGGCTTTAATGTTGAGTGAAGTATTACAGCAATTACAAAATGCCATGAAAAATGCTCAATCTGGTGGTAAAGGAAAACCAAAACCTGGTTTATCCCAATTAAATGAAATGCAAAAGCAACTAAATAAAAATATGCAGAAAGCAAAAGAACAAATGCAACAACAAGGCATGCAAGTGGGTCAATCTAAAAATAAAGAAATGAGCGAACAAATGGCTAAAATGACTCAGCAACAACAGATGATTAGGCAAGCCTTACAAGAAATTAATAATAATTTAAATAAAGATGGACAAGGTAAACTCGGGAATTTAGAAAAAACCATTAAGCAAATGGAACAAACCGAGACCGAACTCGTAAACAAAAAAATAACACAAGAATCTCTTTTTCGTCAACAAGAAATTCAAAGCCGATTGTTAGAGGCTGATAAGGCTGATAAAGAAAGAGAACAAGACAACAAAAGAGAGAGTAAAGAAGGTAAAGACTTTACTCCAAATTATGATTTGATTTTACAAGAATATCAAAAGCAAAAAGCAAAAGAAGTAGAGCAAATAAAAACTGTACCTCCAGCGTTAAATTATTTTTATAAATCAAAAATAAGTGAGTACTTTAAAAAATTAAATCTTGGGGAATAAAATATGAATAATTTAACAGAAACTATGGACGGATTATATTCTCTACAACTACAATCTAACACCCAAAGTGTTGCCATAATGGAGAATTTTGTAGATGATTTAGTTATACAACTAAATATTGGTGACGATGTGTATGCAAACCTAATGACCTGTTTAAACGAAGCAGTAACGAATGCCATTTATCATGGTAATAAACAAGATCCGGATAAAAAAGTATTTGTTAACCTTGAAGTCGTAAACAATAAAAGATTAGTATTTACAATTTCAGACGAGGGTAATGGTTTTGATTTCACAAATATTCCTGACCCTACAAATTTAGAGAATTTAGAAAAACTAACAGGTCGTGGTGTTTACATCATGAAAAGGTTAGCAGATCAATGTATTTTTAACAGCAAAGGAAACGAAGTAGAATTGCACTTTAAATATTAATGAAAAAGATTCCCATATATTTTTTTAACGAAGAATCCACATTTAAATTAAAGCAACTTAATCAAACAAGAAACTGGATAAATAACACGATTGAGTCTGAAAATTACAGTTTAAAAAGTATAAATTTTATTTTTTGCTCAGATCAATACCTCTTAAAAATAAATCAACAATACCTCAATCACAATACATTTACAGACATTATTACATTTGATAATTCTGAAATAAATAAACAAATAGAAGCCGATATATTTATTAGTATAGAACGCGTTAAAGAAAATTCCAAAACTTATAACGTTAAATTTTCTGCCGAATTACATCGCATCCTAATTCATGGCACACTACATCTTCTGGGTTACAGAGATAAATCCCCAAAGCAAAAAAAGTTAATGACTGCCAAAGAAAACAGTTATCTGTCAAGACTATATCCTGCAAATTCTTAAAATTTTATTGCTTTCTTTATTATGGCGTTTTAACGGGCTTTCCACTGTAGTTTTTTGATAGCGAAATCTATCAAAAAAGCTTCCGCTTCAATCCCTAACGCAAAACCTATCGCACATATATTTAGCATCCAATTTCTAGTTTATTATAATTGCAGATATTATTAATAAAATCTTTTAGTAAGGTGATTTACGATAAAATCATAAATAACTTTATACTAAACCCCATTCTTAATTCAGATAATTATTAATTTATACAAAGCAGTAGACTTAAATAATACAAGGATTTTGAGTCAAAAAGTGAGATTATCATACAAAGAGGATATTTTTATCAACGAATAATAGGATTAAGTTGTGCAACCGCAAAGCTTAAATGGCTATGATAAGAAAAGAAAATTCAGGGCAAAAAAAAGCCCCCAATCCATTAAGGAAAGGGGGCATTAAGGTCTGGCACCGACCTACTCTCCCACGTTTTACCGCAGTACCATCGGCTCAGGCGGGCTTAACTTCTCTGTTCGGAATGGGAAGAGGTGGACACCGCC
>JBBRYE010000002.1:0-76879 GCA_038237895.1 Sphingobacteriales bacterium
ATTCAAAAGTATTAGGTTCGGCAGTAAATCCAGTTTTACGAGAAGGTAACTCTGACCGTAGAGCACCAAAAGCAGTAAAGAACTATGTAAAAGCGAACCCACATTCAATGGGTGTCTGGTCCTCAGATTCTAAAACAAAAGTTGCTAGCATGAGTGACGGTGACTTTTACGGTTCTGAAAAATCGGTAACCTTAGATAGTGACTCAAAATTTAAAATCGAATTTGTAAATGATAATGGAGATGTTACAGAACTAAAGGCTTTGGCGAATCTAAAAGCAGGCGAAGTGATTGATAGCTCGGTATTGAGCATTTCTAAATTGAAAACTTTTGTTGCTGAAGCTATAAAAGAAACCAAAAATTCAGGAGTTTTGCTTTCGGCACATTTAAAGGCTACCATGATGAAGGTTTCAGATCCTATCATTTTTGGTGCAATAGTAGAAGTGTACTTTGCTGATATATTTACTAAATATGCAGAGCTTTTCAAAACTTTAGGGGTTGATACCAGTAACGGACTAGGTGATGTTTACGCAAAAATTGCCGGTAACATACAAGAAGCAGAAGTTAAAGCATCAATTGATGCAGCGATTGCAAACGGACCAGCTTTAGCAATGGTAAATTCTGATAAAGGTATCACTAATTTACACGTTCCCTCTGATGTAATTGTAGACGCTTCAATGCCAGCAATGATCCGTACTTCTGGCCAAATGTGGAATGCAGCAGGTAAAGGGCAAGATACTTTAGCTATTATTCCTGATAGATGTTATGCAGGTATTTACACTGCAACGATTGATGATTGTAAGAAAAACGGAGCATTTGATCCAAAAACGATGGGTTCGGTACCAAACGTGGGTTTAATGGCCCAAAAAGCAGAAGAATATGGTTCTCATGATAAAACTTTCCAAGCAACAGCTAACGGAGTTATCCGTGTAAGTGATGAATCAGGAAAAGTGTTTTTTGATCAGCCAGTAGAAAAAGGAGATATTTTCCGCATGTGCCAAGCTAAAGATGCCCCAATCCAGGATTGGATTAAACTTGCTGTAAACAGAGCCCGTTTATCAAATACCCCTGCGGTTTTCTGGTTGGACGAAAACAGAGCTCACGATAGAGAAATCATTAAAAAAGTAAATAAATACTTACCAAGTTACGATACCAAAGGATTGGATATTCGTATCCTTTCTCCAATTGAAGCTACTAAATTTACTTTGGAGCGTATCCGTAAAGGAGAAGACACTATTTCGGTAACTGGAAATGTATTACGTGATTACTTAACCGATTTATTCCCGATTTTAGAACTTGGAACTTCTTCAAAAATGCTGTCAATTGTACCTTTAATGAATGGAGGTGGTTTGTTTGAAACTGGTGCTGGAGGTTCTGCACCCAAACATGTTGAGCAATTTATTACAGAAGGTTATTTACGTTGGGATTCATTAGGTGAATTTTTGGCTCTACAAGCTTCTTTAGAGCATTTAGCACAAACTCAAAATAATAGTAAAGCTCAGGTTTTAGCAGATACATTAGATGAGGCAAATGCTAAATTCTTAGCTGAAGATAAATCTCCAGGTCGTAAACTAGGAACAATTGATAACCGTGGTTCTCATTTCTATTTATCACTATATTGGGCTCAGGCTTTAGCTACTCAATCAAAAGATGCAGCTTTAAAAGCTAAATTTACGCCATTAGCAAAAGTATTATTAGAAAATGAAACAAAAATTAAGACAGAATTAATAGCATCGCAAGGTAAACCTCAAAATATTGGCGGTTATTACCATCCTAATGACGATTTAGCATCAAAAGCCATGAGGCCAAGCACCACTTTTAACCAAGAATTAGCTGATTTTTAATTTTAAAAATAAAAAATTTTATCAGGATAAGTTAAATTTTTTTAATAGTTACGAGGCAGTTTAAGCGAAAGTTTAAACTGCTTTTTTGTTTTATATTTAGATGAAATAATAAATATTGGCATATTTATAGTGATACTTTTAACAGACCAATAAATTAAAAATCATGGAAAATGAACAAAAAAATAACCATAATGATAGTTTTAAAAGAAATGGAGAATCTAACCTTGCTGATAATGAAGCAAAGAATTTAAAATATAATGAAGAGGAGAATAGCTATGAGTTAGATGTAGAATCAGATGATCCTGATTATCAACATCCAGATCCTTATGATACAGCAGCAGATGATGGTGAAGATATGGACTCTGATTGGGATGAAGCAAATCCTTATGTAGGCGATGAATATGAAAAAGATCATTCTTTAAAAGATGATTTAAATAATTTAGCAATGCACCAAACCGATGCTGATCATTTAAAAATAAGCAAACGCGATGAAAAAAACAGTCACGTTCCAGAAGATGATAGAGATGATTTGGACGATGAAGGTTACCCGATTAATAAATAGAATTTGAGTATTTTTAATTAAAAATTAATCCATGCTTTAAGCTATATATTTACTTAAAAAAGTAAAAGCCTGACCAAAAAACAGGCGGGATACCGCTTCAATCATTAACACAAAAGCATCTTAAATTAGATGCTTTTTTACATCAAAAACCGTCTGGATAATCATTTTCAAGATAAAAATTTTTTTTATAAAATGATGTATTTAGCCTTAAGCTTTGTGTATTTTGCTTTTAGCTTATAACATCCAACTCTTTGAACGTTGCACCATTTGTGGTTTAAAGAAAATAATTTTTGAAGTAAATCTAATCTAAATCCAAGTTAAAAACTTTTCTAAAATCATCTAGTTTAGGGTTTTTCTCTAGCAAGTGCTGATACTTATCTTTAGAAGTATAAAGCTTTTTTTCTTGTGGTTTATCTACAATTATTGGTTCAAGTGTGATTTTAAAGTTTTTTAGCGTTGTTCTTAAATGGTTCATCAAATCAACTTTTTCATGTAAAAGTTCATCAATTAAAATCTTGCTTTCTACTTGTAGCTCTATAAGAAAATTGTCTTTTAAAATAGGAGTGTAGTTGTCCATTAAAGCAGATAGCTTCATCTTATTTTGTCCTTTCATTTGGCTGGAATACTTAGACCAAACTTCTAAAAATTCTTCATTAGTAAAAAGATCTTTTTCGTTGCCAGTTAATTCTATTTTTTCTTCCAGTTTTTCCTCTTCAGATTTAATACTGTTGGGATCCTTTAAATTGGGAATTAAGGTACTTCCAATTTTAGAAATTAAAGATTTAGGATTTATCGGCTTTGCCTGAACAATAGGTTTATCTTCATCTAACAGATTATTATTCAAATTTTTAGGTTCAATTTCAACCTCTTTTAACTTTGGTGTTGAATCCTCAATTAAAATTTCAGGAAGTTTAATGTTTTCTGTAGCTGCTAAATTTTCAGGTTTTTTTTTTAGTTGATCAGCCATTTGCTGAACATTTTCTGATTGGCTCAATTGTAAAGCCTGTGCCAAATGACTTATTTTTATCAGCGTAAGCTCTACTTGTAACCTTTGATTTTTACTAATCCTATAATTAAGGTCGCATTGATTGGCAATATTCAACCCACTGATTAAAAACGAAGCAGGAGATTTCTTTGCTTGCTCCAAATATTTCTGTTTAATGGTTTCACTAACTTCCAATAATTTTACCGTAGCAGCATCCTTACAAATCAATACATTTCTTAAATGACTTGCCAAGCCAGTTATAAAATGGTTGCCATCAAAACCATTATTTAAGATCTCATCAAATAGTAGTAATGCGCCAGCTGTATCTTGGGTAAGCAATTGGTCGGTAAGCTTAAAATAATAATCGTAATCTAAAATATTAAGGTTATCAATAACAGCTTGGTAGCTCAGTTCTCGGTTACTAAAACTAACAATCTGGTCAAACATTGATAAAGCATCACGCAAACCACCATCCGCCTTTTGCGCAATTAAGTGTAAACCGTCAGCATCAAACTTTACATTTTCTTTTACTGCAATGCTAGCCAAATGATTGGCCATATCTTCGACCCTAATCCTATTAAAATCAAAAATCTGGCACCTCGATAAGATAGTTGGTAAAATTTTATGTTTTTCGGTAGTGGCCAAAATAAAAATGGCATAACTAGGTGGTTCTTCTAAAGTTTTCAAAAAAGCATTGAAGGCACTTTGCGAAAGCATGTGAACCTCATCAATTATATATACTTTATACTTTCCAGCTTGTGGCGGTATCCGAACCTGATCAATCAAACTTCTAATGTCATCTACAGAATTATTAGAGGCTGCATCTAATTCATGTACATTAAAAGAGTTTCCGTTTTGGAAAGATTTACAGCTATCACAAATCCCACAAGCCTCATTTTGTTCCGTTAGATTTGTACAGTTGATGGTTTTCGCCAATATTCTTGCACAGGTAGTTTTTCCAACTCCCCTTGGTCCGCAAAAAAGAAATGCTTGTGCTAGTTGGTTATTCTTGATGGCGTTCTTTAACGTATTAGTTATATGCTGTTGCCCAACAACGCTATCAAACAAAACTGGTCTATACTTCCTTGCAGAAACAATAAAATTTTCCATCGACGCTAAATTATAAAGATGTTAGCGTTAAAGCAATTATTTAAAATTTATGTGGATAAAATACCCTACACCTTTTCTGGTATTTTTCAAAAATACGTATTAGTACGTATTTATTCACGAGTAATATTTGTCATCTTTATAGAAATAAAAACCAATAGATGAGGTTAAATATATTTCTAAAGTTAATAATTGGCTTCTTGTATTATTTAAAAAATGATGTTATTCGGTTAAAATAAAATTTGCTCTCCCAAAGACAATTAGTCTTTATATTTTCAAATAGGTGTGTTAAAAGCGGTGGGTTTCCCAAACCTTAACCGCTTTTTTTGTAATAAAATAATCCCAATTGAAAGGCACAACTCTCACATTATTGCTTTTCGATAATTTGAATTGCATAAATTATTAATTCAAATCATATATTAAACGTCTATTTAATTTATACTTTAAATGTATAGTTAGCATAATGATGATTTGTAAATACGCAACTCTATATAACTATTTCTGTGATATAACGCTCTTTATCCGCTCCTTAAACCACTATCAAAAAAAAATAGAAAAATAAGTGCGTAAGTATTTGATAATTAATAACAGTTTCCTATCTTTGCCGTCCGCTAATGAGCGGATATTATATCCACCTTGAACGAAGCCCTACTGCTTCGATGGGTGTTAATTAAATTAAGAAATGTCAGGAATTATTGGAAAAAAAGTAGGAATGACCAGCATATTCGACGCAGACGGTAAAAATATACCTTGTACTGTGATTGAAGCTGGACCTTGTGTGGTGACACAAGTAAAGACCATCGAAAGTGATGGCTATGCTGCTGTGCAGTTAGCTTACGATGAGAAAAAGGAAAAAAACACTACTAATCCCCTTAAAGGTCATTTTGAAAAAGCTGGTACAACTCCAAAGCGTAAAGTAGTGGAGTTTAAGTACTTTACAGAAGACAAAACTTTAGGACAAACAGTAGATGTGAATCTTTTTGTAGAAGGAGACTACGTTGATGTAGTAGGTACTTCTAAAGGTAAAGGTTTTCAAGGTGTTGTAAAACGCCACGGTTTTAGCGGTGTGGGTATGCAAACTCACGGTCAGCATAATCGTTTAAGAGCTCCAGGTTCTTTGGGTGCTTCTTCTTATCCTTCAAGAGTTTTTAAAGGAATGAGAATGGCCGGTAGATTGGGTGGTGATAGAGTGAAAATTCAAAACCTTCAAGTTGTTAAGATTTTTGCAGAGCAAAACTTATTAGTAGTAAGCGGTTCAATCCCGGGTGCTAAAGGTTCTTATGTGTTAATAGAGAAGTAATGGAAGTTAAAGTATTAAATATATCAGGTAAAGAAACAGGTGCCAAGGTGCAGCTTTCTAAAGATATCTTCGGTATCGAACCAAATGACCATGCCATCTATTTAGACGTAAAACAATATCTAGCAAATCAACGCCAAGGTACTCATAAGTCTAAGCAACGTAATGAGATTGCAGGATCTACCCGTAAATTATACAAACAAAAAGGAACTGGTGGCGCAAGAGCTGGAAGTATTAAATCTCCATTGTTTAATGGTGGTGGTAGAATCTTCGGTCCTCAACCCCGTGACTACAGCTTCAAGTTAAATAAGAAGTTGAAAGAACTAGCTCGTAAATCAGCTTTATCTTATAAAGCAAAAGATAACAATGTAGTAATATTAGAAGATTTTAACTTTGATAATGCCAAAACAAAAAACTTTGTAGGTTTATTAGGAGCATTAAATATTACTGGTCAAAAAACTCTATTGGTATTGCCTGATGCAAATCAGAATGTATACCTGGCAAGTAGAAACATACAAGGCACAAAAGTGGTTATCGCTACAGATCTTAATACTTATGATGTATTAAACGCAGGAAAATTAGTATTCACAACCGGTTCGGTTAAAACATTGGAGGAGGCATTAGCCAAGTAATATGGACATTTTAAGAAAACCTGTATTAACAGAAAAAGCTACTCTTTTAACTGAGAAACATAACCGCTATACTTTTCAGTGTGATCAAAGAGCAAACAAATTACAGATTAGATCTGCAATTGAGGCCATGTATGGCGTAAATATATTATCGGTAAATACAATGGTTGTAGTTGGTAAATTAAAAACCAGATCAACTAAAGCCGGTATGGTTTCAGGTAGGGCTGCTAAATACAAAAAAGCAGTGGTTACTTTAAAAGAAGGTGAAGTTATTGACTTTTATAGCAATATTTAATTAGATTATGGGCTTAAGAAAATTTAAACCAGTAACCCCAGGAACTCGTTTCAGAGTTGGTAATGATTTTACAGAAATCACTACTAACATTCCTGAAAAGTCACTTGTTGTGAAACAAGGAAAGTCTGGCGGTAGAAATAATACTGGTAAAATGACTATGCGTTATGTCGGTGGGGGTCACAAGCAATTGTACCGACTAATAGATTTTAAACGCGATAAAAAAGATATCCCCGCAACAGTAGCAACAATAGAATACGATCCAAATCGTACTGCCCGTATTGCGCTGTTACATTATGCCGATGGAGAGAAAAGATACATCATCGCTCCAGAAGGAATTCAGGTAGGTGCTAAAGTGATAGCCGGTGATACAGTTGCTCCAGAAGTGGGTAACAACATCTCTTTGGCAAATATTCCTTTAGGTTCTATTATTCATAACATAGAATTGAATCCTGGTAGAGGTGCTCAAATAGCAAGAAGTGCTGGTTCTTATGCACAATTAGCGGCAAGAGACGGTAAATATGCAACCATTAAGATGCCTTCTGGCGAAACTCGTTTGATCTTAACTACTTGTACAGCAACTATCGGAACGGTTTCTAATTCAGAACATGCTAACGAAGTGTTAGGTAAGGCTGGTAGAAAACGTTGGTTAGGACGCCGTCCAAGAGTAAGGGGTGTTGCAATGAACCCAGTCGATCACCCAATGGGTGGTGGTGAAGGTAGATCATCAGGTGGTCACCCACGCTCAAGAAATGGCTTATTATCTAAAGGTTTTAAAACCCGTGATAAAAAGAAGAACTCAAATCGTTTAATCATAGCTAGGAGGAAGAAATAATGGCTCGTTCGATTAAAAAAGGACCTTATATAGATCACAATGTAGAAAAGAAAGTTTCTACAATGAATGATGCAGGCAAAAAGACTGTAATTAAAACATGGTCAAGAAGATCAATGATATCTCCGGATTTCGTAGGTCATACGTTTGCAGTACACAACGGAAATAAATTTATTCCTGTTTACGTAACTGAAAACATGGTTGGTCACAAATTAGGAGAGTTTGCACCAACCAGAACATTTAGAGGACACGCTGATAAAAGAAAATAAGCAATGGAAGCAATAGCAAAATTAAATAATTGCCCTACTTCGCCTCGTAAAATGAGACTGGTTGTTGATTTGATCAGAGGTGAACGTGTAGAAAAGGCACTATCGATATTAAAATTCACAAATAAAGAAGCAGCAATAAGAGTTGAAAAACTTTTGTTATCTGCCATAAAAAATTGGGAATCAAAAAATGAGGGTGAACGCCCAGAAGAATCAGGATTATTCGTTAAAACCATTATGGTTGATGGCGGCCGTCAATTGAAGCGTTTAAGGCCTGCTCCGCAAGGTCGTGGTTACAGAATTCGTAAGCGTTCTAATCATGTAACTCTAGTAGTAGATAGTAGTGTGAATAAAGAACCTCAAACTAATTAAGTAGAAATGGGACAAAAAGCTAATCCAATAGGACTAAGGTTAGGGATCATCAGAGGATGGGATTCTAACTGGTATGGCGGTAACAAATACGCTGATAAATTAGTTGAGGATGAAAAAATTCGTAAATACCTATCTGCTCGTATAGCAAAAGGTGGGGTTTCTAAAGTTGTTATAGAAAGAACTTTAAAACGCATAACAGTAACCATTCATACTGCTCGTCCGGGTATTGTGATAGGTAAGGGAGGTTCAGAAGTTGATAAGATCAAGGAAGAGTTAAAGAAACTAACTAAGAAAGATGTTCAGATCAATATTTTTGAGATAAAACGTCCTGAGCTTGATGCACAATTAGTTGCTGATGGTGTTGCTAAACAATTAGAGGCAAGGATTTCTTTCAGAAGAGCAATGAAAACTTCTATCGCTGCAACCATGAGAATGGGAGCAGAAGGTATCAAGATTATGTGTTCTGGAAGATTAGGTGGAGCAGAGATGGCTCGTAGTGAGCAATACAAAGATGGAAGAACTCCATTACATACTTTAAGAGCTGATATAGACTATGCTTTAGGCGAGGCTTTAACTACTTATGGTAAAATAGGGATTAAAGTTTGGATTTGTAAAGGCGAGGTTTATGGCAAGAGGGATCTTTCTCCTAATATAGGTGCAAACACTGGTAAAGGTGATAAACCGGGCGGTGGAAATTTCGCTCCTCGTGGCGATCGTAATGATCGTGGTGGAGATAGAAAACCAGGAAACCGTAATGGTGGAAACAACAGAGGTGGAAGTGGTGCAGGTGCCCCAAGAGGAAAAAGATAATTTTAAAAACTATCGTTTAACGATTTAAAGATTAAGTAATGTTACAGCCAAAAAGAACGAAGTTCAGAAAGATGCAAAAAGGCAGGATGAAAGGTTTAGCCTCTCGTGGTGCTGAGTTGTCCTTCGGTTCATTCGGAATAAAATCATTAGAAGAAAGCTGGATAACCAGCCGCCAGATAGAAGCTGCTCGTATTGCCGTAACTCGTTTCATGAAACGTGAGGGTCAAGTATGGATCCGTATATTTCCTGATAAACCAGTTACCAAAAAACCAGCTGAAGTACGTATGGGTAAGGGTAAGGGAGCTCCAGAATATTGGGTTGCCGTTGTTAGACCAGGAAGAATTATCTTCGAAGCAGAAGGTGTGCCTTATGAGGTAGCGAAAGAAGCAATGCGTTTAGCTGCTCAAAAATTACCAGTTCAAACAAAATTTGTAGTACGTAGAGATTACGTAGAAGCATAATAATAACAACGATGAAATACTCAGAAATAAAAGAACTGTCTAACGAAGAAATCGTTACCAGAATTCAAGAGGAGAAAGCAACTTTAACAAAATTAAAGTTTGCCCACGCAGTTTCTGCTATAGAAAACCCTACAAGAATTAACAAGGCGAGGAAAGTAGTATCCCGCTTAAATACTGAATTAACTCAGCGTACAGCTAAGGCAGCCTCTGAAAGTAATTCATAATTTTTACAGTTGAAATGGAAAGAAAATTAAGAAAAACAAGAACTGGGTTAGTGACTAGCAATAAGATGGACAAATCTATTGTTGTAGCGATTGAGAGGAAGGTAAAACACCCAATTTATGGTAAGTTTGTGAAAACAACAACCAAATTTATGGCTCATGACGAGAAAAATGATTGCGGTATCGGTGATACCGTTCTGATCATGGAGACACGTCCGCTGAGTAAGAACAAAAACTGGAGATTAGTTGAAATTTTAGAAAGGGCTAAGTAAAATGGTACAACAGGAATCAAGATTGAATGTTGCCGACAATTCTGGTGCTAAACAAGTTTTAGTAATTAGAGTGTTAGGCGGTACCGGTAAAAGATATGCATCTATTGGAGACAAAGTGGTTGTAACTGTAAAAAGTGCAATGCCATCTGGAAACATCAAAAAAGGTACTGTATCTAAGGCCGTAGTTGTAAGAACTAAAAAGGAAATCAGAAGAAAAGACGGTTCATATATTCGTTTTGATGATAATGCAGCAGTTTTGTTAAATGCACAAGACGAACCAAGAGGAACCCGTATATTCGGCCCTGTTGCAAGAGAGCTGCGTGAGAAACAATTCATGAAAATTGTATCATTAGCACCGGAGGTATTGTAATATGGAGAAGAATAAAAAAATTAAATTAAATATCCGTAAAGGAGATTTAGTTAAAGTAATTGCCGGAGATTCAAAAGGACAGCAAGGTAAAGTAGTTGAGGTGATTACCAAAACTAGCAGAGTGATTGTAGAAGGAGCCAATATGGTATCTAAACACACAAAGCCAAATGCTGCTAATCCTAATGGTGGTATAAATAAAATGGAAGCTCCAATTCATATTTCTAATGTAATGATAGTTGATCCTAAAACAGGAGCACCAACCAGAATCGGAAGAAAAAGAAATGAAGAAGGGAAAGTAATTAGAATAGCTAAAAAATCTGGGGAGGAAATTAAGTAATGGCTTACGCACCAAGATTAAAAAATAAATATAAAGAGGAAGTTGTTAGCGCTTTAAAGGAGAAATTCCAATACAAAAGCATTATGCAAGTACCTAAGTTGCAAAAAATTGCGATCAACCAAGGTGTTGGCGCAGGTGTAACTGACAAAAAGATTGTAGAATCGGCAATTACCGAGTTAACAACTATTACAGGACAACAAGCAGTTTCTGCAAAGTCTAAAAAAGATATATCAAACTTTAAACTACGTAAAGGAATGCCAGTAGGTGTTCGTGTAACTTTACGTGACAATCAAATGTTTGAATTTCTAGATCGTTTGATTTCTGTTGCTTTGCCTCGTATTCGTGATTTTAAAGGTATTAATGATAAAGGATTTGATGGTAAGGGAAATTATACTTTAGGTGTTTCTGAGCAAATCATTTTCCCAGAAATTAACATCGATAAAATCAATAAAATACAAGGTATGGATATTACTTTTGTAACCTCCGCTAATACAGATGTTGAAGCATTAGAGTTATTAAAAGCATTTGGTTTACCATTCAAAAATCATAATATAGTTCACAATGGCTAAAGAAGGAATTAAAGCTCGCGAATTAAAGCGTGAGAAAATGGTGGCAAAGTACGCCGAAAAAAGACAAGCATTAAAAGCTGCTGGAGATTTTGAAGGTTTAGATAAATTACCGAAAAACTCTTCTCCTGTTCGTTTACATAACAGATGTAAATTAACTGGTCGTCCAAGAGGTTACATGCGCCAATTTGGTATTTCAAGGGTAACTTTTCGTGAAATGGCTTTAGCTGGTAAAATTCCGGGAATTACTAAAGCTAGTTGGTAAAATTAAATAAGTCTTAGTATCTAGTATTAAGATTAATAATTTTATTAATTACTTAGTCCATAATAAGAATTTAACAGATGGAAGGTCGTTCTGAAAACATCAGAAAGGAAACCACCATCATAAAACAATAAAATGTACACAGATCCAATCGCAGATTATCTTACAAGAGTAAGGAATGCCATTAAGGCCAACCACAGGGTTGTTGAAATTCCTGCATCAAACCTCAAAAAAGAAATTACAAAAGTACTTTTTGAAAAAGGTTATATCACAAACTATAAGTTTGAGGATAATGATGTTCAAGGCACTATTAAAGTTGCTTTAAAGTATCACCCAATAACTAAAATCCCTGCAATACGCAATATTGATAGGGCTAGCAAGCCTGGTTTGAGAAAATATGCAGGTATGGGCAATATGCCTAGGGTATTAAATGGTTTAGGCATCGCCATCATGTCAACTTCTAAAGGTGTAATGACCGATAAAGAAGCTAAACAACTGAATGTGGGTGGTGAAGTTTTATGTTACGTTTATTAATAGGAGGAGAGAGCAATGTCAAGAATAGGTAAAGCGCCCATATTAATCCCTAACGGTGTTACATTAACAGTTTCGGCTAATAATGAAGTAACTGTTAAAGGTCCAAAAGGAGAATTAAGTCAGAAAGTAGATTCTGATATTTCGATAGCACAAGAAGACGGAAATATTATTGTTTCTCGCCCTACTGAGCAAAAAAGACACAAAGCCTTACATGGTTTGTATCGTTCATTAATCAATAATATGGTTGTTGGGGTTACAGAAGGTTATAAATTAGAACAAGAACTTGTTGGTGTTGGTTATAGAGCTACAAATCAAGGTAATACCTTAGATTTAGTTTTAGGATACTCCCACCATATCGTTTTCTCGCTTCCTCCAGAAATTAAGGTGGCAACTACAGCAGAAAAAGGAAAAAACCC
Organism: Sphingobacteriales bacterium; assembly: GCA_038237895.1. Classification (GTDB taxonomy): domain Bacteria; phylum Bacteroidota; class Bacteroidia; order Sphingobacteriales; family Sphingobacteriaceae; genus Pseudopedobacter. The sequence goes on from JBBRYE010000002.1 coordinate 12,433, forward strand.
AACTATCATCTTAGAATCAATTGATAAGCAATTATTGGGACAAGTAGCGGCAAAGATTCGCTCTTTAAGAGCGCCAGAACCTTACAAAGGTAAAGGTATCAAGTTTGTAGGAGAGCAGTTGAGAAGAAAAGCAGGTAAGTCAGCATCTAAAAAATAACGATCATGGCAGGAAAAATTAAATTGTCCCGTAGGGAAAGAATAAAAAAAGGAATCAGAAAAAGAATTACTGGTTCTAATGAGCGTCCACGTTTATCTGTTTTCAGAAGTAACAAAGGAATTTATGCTCAAATCATTAACGATGTAGATGGCAAAACTTTAGTTGCAGCTTCTTCTTCAGAAAAGGATTTTAGCACAACAGGAACAAAAATTGATCAATCTAAAGAGGTTGGAAAAAAAGTTGCTGAAAAAGCTATCGCAGCTGGAATTAAAGAAGTTGTTTTTGATAGAAATGGTTATTTATACCACGGTCGTGTTAAGTCTTTAGCAGAAGGTGCTCGTGAAGGTGGTTTAATCTTTTAATTAAAATAGAAAATGTCAACTATAAATATAAAAAGAGTAAAAGCAAACGAAATTGAATTAAAAGATCGTTTGGTAAGTATACAACGTGTTGCAAAAGTAACTAAAGGTGGACGTACCTTCAGTTTTTCAGCTATCGTAGTTGTTGGAGATGAAAATGGTGTTGTAGGATTTGGATTAGGAAAAGCTAAAGAAGTAACAGAAGCAATTTCTAAAGGTATTGATGATGCAAAAAAGAACTTAGTTAAAGTTCCAATTATTAATAATACTATTCCTCACGAGCAGATTGGTAAGTTTTCAGGAGGTTTTGTTTTCTTAAAACCTGCGGCAAACGGTACTGGAGTTATAGCTGGTGGAGCGATGAGAGCTGTTCTAGAGTCTGCTGGTATCCATAATGTATTAGCAAAATCTAAGGGATCATCAAATCCACATAACGTAGTAAAAGCTACTATATCTGCATTGTCTCAATTAAGGGATGCAAGAACTGTAGCACAACATAGAGGCGTTTCATTAAATAAAGTTTTTAACGGTTAAGATCATGGCAAAAATAAAGATTACCCAAATTAAAAGCGTTATTGATAGAAGTGAGCGCCAAAAAAGAACTATGCAGGCTTTAGGTTTAAGAAAAATAAATGCTAGTGTAGAAGTAGAAGCTAATCCGGCTATTATCGGAATGGTGAAGAAAGTAACTCATTTGGTAGCCATAGAAAAAGTTTAATTACCATGAATTTAAGTAATTTAAAACCTGCAGAAGGTTCAACAAAAAATAGAAAAAGGATTGGTCGAGGTACCGGTTCTGGACGTGGTGGAACATCAACACGTGGTCATAAGGGAGCGGGTTCTCGTTCAGGTTATAAATCAAAAGTTGGTTTTGAAGGTGGTCAAATGCCTTTACAACGCCGTGTGCCTAAAGTTGGATTTAAAAATCCAAACCGAATAGAATATGTGGGTATCAACCTAGATGTTTTACAAGGATTGGTAGAAAAATTTGATTTGAAGGCTATATCTTTTGATACTTTGAGAGAACACGGCTTAATCTCTAAAAATGATTTAATAAAAATCATGGGTAGAGGTGAAGTAAAAGTCAAGTTAGATGTTAAAGCACACGCATTTACAGCAACTGCGCAAAAGGCTATTGAAGCATTAGGGGGTTCTGTAGAAAAAATATAATTAATGAAGAAGCTGTTCACAACTTTATCCAATATTTGGAAAATTGAGGAATTAAGAGTGCGTATTTTATACACACTTTTAATTCTTTTGGTATATAGAATAGGATCATTCATAGTTTTACCTGGTGTAGATCATAATTCTTTATCTAACCAATCTGCGAAAGAAGGTTTACTCGGATTGTTAAACATGTTTGCTGGTGGATCATTCTCAAGAGCATCTATTTTTGCTTTAGGTGTGATGCCTTATATTTCTGCATCCATCGTTGTACAACTTTTAGGTATAGCAGTTCCGTACTTTCAAAAAATGCAAAAGGAAGGGGATAGTGGAAGGAAAAAGATTGACCAGATTACTCGGTACCTAACAATTGGCATTACAGCTTTGCAAGCAATTGGTTATGTAAAATCTCAAATTGCTCCAGAGGCTAGGTTATTTGCAGATCCATTATTTACAATTTCGTCAGTTTTTATATTAACTGCGGGTACAATGTTTGTAATGTGGATGGGAGAAAAGATTACCGATAAGGGTATCGGTAATGGTATTTCCATATTAATTATGGTTGGTATTATTGCTCAATTACCTTATGGTATTGGAGCAGAATTTGTAAGTAGGCAAAATGGACAGGGTGGTTTAATTGCTTTTTTTATAGAGTTTGTTGCCTTATTTGGGGTTGTAATATTTACAGTATTAGTAATACAAGGTACCAGAAAAGTTCCAGTTCAGTATGCTAAAAAAATTGTAGGAAACAAGCAATACGGAGGCGTAAGACAATATATACCATTAAAACTGAATGCTGCAGGAGTGATGCCTATCATATTTGCGCAAGCAATTATGTTCATACCATCAACTATTGGACAATTTTTTCCAAGCGCTCAATCTTCCTGGCTAGCTTCTTTTAGTGATTACACATCATTAACTTATAACTTAACCTTTGCAATACTAATTATTCTATTTACTTTTTTTTATACAGCCATCACGATTAATCCAAATCAAATGTCTGATGATATGAAAAAGAATAATGGTTTTGTACCAGGGGTGAAACCTGGTATAACTACTGCAAATTATATCGACGCAATTATTTCTAGAATTACATTACCTGGTTCTGTATTTTTAGCAATTATAGCGATACTACCAGCATTTGCTATTATAGCAGGTGTAAATTCTCAATTTGCTCATTTCTTTGGTGGTACATCTTTATTAATTTTAGTAGCTGTTGTATTAGACACGTTGCAGCAGGTTGAAGGTCATTTATTAATGCGTCACTATGATGGGTTAATGAAAACAGGTAGAATTAAAGGACGAACACCTGCCGCCGTTGCGGGTACAGGAGCTGTTATCTAATAACAGTAATGTCCTATAAAATTATCTATAAAACACCTGAGCAAGTTGAGTTAATTAGACATAGCTCACTTCTAGTTGGTAAAAGCCATGCAGAGGTTGCCAAATTTGTTGGTCCAGGTGTTACAACAAAATCATTAGATAAGGTAGCAGAAGAATTTATTAGAGATAATGGTGGTGTTCCAGCATTTCTAAATTATAATGGGTTTCCTGCTTCTTTATGTATTAGTTTAAATGATCAAGTTGTACATGGATTTCCTAGTAATTACCAATTAAAAGATGGTGATATTTTATCTGTTGATTGTGGAGTTGTAAAGAATGGTTATTATGGCGACTCTGCTTATACCTATGCTATTGGAGAAATTAGTGAAGAAAACAAATTATTGTTGAAAGTTACCAAAGAGTGTCTTCAGCTAGGTATAGATAAAGCAATAGTTGGCAATAGAATAGGTGACATTGGTAATGCAATTCAAAGCCATGCTGAAAGTTTTGGTTTTGGAGTTGTGAAAGAGTTAGTAGGTCACGGAGTTGGAGTTAAACTTCATGAAAAACCAGAAGTACCTAATTACGGAAAAAGAGGTAATGGGACACGTCTGGAAGAGGGAATGGTTATAGCTATAGAGCCTATGATTAATGCTGGGAGAGCAGGAGTTAAATTTTGGGATGACGGATGGACAGTTTCTACTGTTGATAAAAAAGCATCGGCCCATTATGAGCATACAGTGGCAATTAAGAAAGGAAAAGCAGATATTCTTTCTTCATTTGAAGAGATAGAACAAGTTTTAAATAAAAAATAGGATTTTAAAAATATTTACTTAATTTTGCGTCCCGCTTTAGGCGGTGCTAATCAAGTAAAAATGAAAGAAATATGGCAAAACAATCCTCTATTGAGCAAGACGGTATCATTAAAGAGGCATTATCAAATGCAATGTTCCGTGTTGAGCTAGAGAATGGTCATGAGATTATTGCTCACATTTCAGGTAAGATGAGGATGCATTACATCAAAATTTTGCCAGGAGATAGAGTTAAATTAGAAATGTCTCCTTATGATCTTACAAAAGGTAGAATAACTTATAGGTATAAATAAAATGAAAGTTAGAGCATCCATTAAAAAACGCAGCGCTGATTGCAAGGTGATCCGAAGAAAAGGAAAATTGTACGTGATCAACAAAAAGAACCCTAAGTTTAAGCAGCGTCAAGGTTAATTTTAAAAAATCAATAAATATTAAATGGCAAGGATAGCAGGTATTGATTTACCAAAAAACAAAAGAGGAGAGATCGGCCTTACTTATATCTTCGGTATTGGAAGAAGCACAGCTCAAAATATTTTGAAGCAAGCTGAAATCAACGTGGATAAAAAAGTTCAAGATTGGACCGATGAAGAATTAACAGCAATCCGTAACATCATCAATGAATCTATCAAAGTAGAAGGTCAACTTCGCTCTGAGGTTCAATTAAACATTAAACGTTTAATGGATATTGGATGTTACCGAGGACTACGTCACAGGAAAGGTTTACCACTACGTGGACAAAGAACCAAAAACAATTCTCGTACCCGAAAAGGAAAGAGAAAAACTGTTGCTAATAAGAAAAAAGCTACTAAATAACTAATTGATTTAAAAGATGGCTAAGTCAAAGAAAGTTACTAAAAAGCGTTTGGTTATTGTGGAGCCTATTGGGCAGGCACATATCAACGCTACGTTTAATAACATTATTATTACCCTTACCAATAACCAAGGACAAACAATTTCTTGGTCTTCAGCTGGTAAGCAAGGATTTAAAGGATCTAAAAAGAACACTCCCTATGCGGCCTCACAGGCGGCTATAGATTGTGGAAAAGCAGCTCATGATTTGGGTTTACGTAAAGTTGAGGTTTTTGTTAAGGGCCCAGGCTCCGGACGTGAATCAGCAATCCGTACATTACAAAATTCTGGTTTAGAAGTTACTTTAATTAAGGACATTACTCCACTACCACATAATGGTTGTCGTCCTCCAAAAAGAAGAAGAGTTTAATTAATCGATTTTAAAGATAAGATTCTCCCAATTAAGTTGGGATGATACTTTAAAAAACATAAACAATGGCAAGATATACAGGACCAAAATCCAAAATCGCCCGTAAATTCAGAGAACCAATTTTTGGTCCTGATAAGGCATTAGATAGAAAAAACTATCCTCCCGGACAGCATGGTGCTTCAAAAAGAAGAGGTAAGCAGTCTGAATATTCAGTACAGTTAATGGAGAAGCAAAAAGTTAAATACACCTATGGTGTTTTAGAGAAGCAATTCTCTAATTTATTTAAGAAAGCTTCCGCTAAAGAGGGTATCACAGGTACTAACTTACTGCAATTATTAGAAGCTAGATTGGATAATGCAGTTTACCGTTTAGGTATTGCTCCAACAAGGTCTGGTGCTCGTCAATTGGTTTCTCACAGACACATTTTAGTAAATGGTGAATTGGTTAACATTCCATCTTATACTTTAAGAGCTGGAGATGTAGTAGAAGTAAGAGAGAAATCTAAAGCTTTAGAAACTATTTCTGATTCTGTTGCAGCCCGTATGATTAATAAATATAACTGGTTAGAATGGGATGCAAAATCTCTATCTGGTAAGTTTTTACAATATCCAGAACGTGAAAGTATTCCTGAAAATATAAAGGAAAACTTAATCGTCGAATTGTATTCTAAATAATGATATTATTGAATTGCCGATTTAATCGGCAATTCTTATTTATCCAAAATTAACATTCACAAAAGGCAAATAAATGACAATTTTAGCATTTCAGAGACCCGATAAAGTTATTATGCAAAAATCTACGGATTTTGATGGTACGTTTGAATTTCGTCCATTAGAACCAGGTTTTGGCGTTACTATAGGAAACTCTCTTAGAAGAATTTTACTTTCTTCATTAGAAGGTTTTGCAATTACTTCAGTTCGTTTTTCAGGTGTTTCTCACGAATTTTCTACCATTAAGGGTGTAGCAGAAGACGTTGTTGATATCATCTTAAATCTTAAACAAGTTCGTTTTAAGAAAACTGGCGATTCTGGCGATAACGAAAAAATATTCGTAATCATCAGCAACCAAGAGTCTTTTAAAGCTGGAGATATTACCAAATTCTCCAACAACTTTGAGGTTTTAAATCCTGATTTTGTTGTTTGTAATATGGAAAGTTCTGTTACTTTAGAAATAGAATTAACTATAAATAAAGGAAGAGGTTACGTACCAGCAGAAGAAAATAAGAACATGGATGCACCAGTAGGTGTTATTGCCATTGATTCTATTTACACTCCTATAAAAAACGTAAAGTATACTATTGAAAACTTTAGGGTTGAACAGAAAACTGATTACGAAAAATTAGTTTTAGATATCACTACTGATGGTTCTATACATCCAGAAGAGGCATTAAAAGAAGCAGCTAAAATTCTAATTCAACACTTTATGTTATTCTCTGACGAGAATTTAGTATTAGAATCTCAAGCTAAAGAAGAAACAAAAGAAGTTGATGAAGAAGTTTTACACATGCGTAAAATCTTAAAAACTGAATTAGTGGATTTAGATCTTTCTGTTAGAGCATTAAATTGTTTAAAGGCAGCAGATATTAGATCTTTGGCTGAGCTAGTTTCTTACGATGTTGCTGACATGTTGAAATTTAGAAATTTTGGTAAAAAATCTTTAACTGAAATTCAAGAATTGGTTAAATCTAAAGGGTTATCTTTTGGAATGAATCTTTCTAAATTTAAGTTAGACGAAGAGTAAGGTCTAAATCCCCTAAAGGGGACTTTAGTTCAAATCCCTCTAAGGGATTTTTTATAACAGTTTAAATGCCGCATAATTCCCGGTTCGCCATTTTGGCTAGAGCTGACGGTCTGCGCAAATAATAAAATAATGAGACACGGAAAGAAATTTAATCACCTAGGTCGTAAAACCGCCCACAGAAAAGCAATGTTGGCGAATATGGCCTCTTCGCTTATTGAACACAAACGTATTACTACAACTTTAGCAAAAGCTAAAGCATTGCGTGTTTATGTTGAACCAATTATCACAAAATCTAAAAAAGATACCACACATTCTCGTCGTACTGTTTTTGCTTATTTACAAAATAAGGAAGTGGTAACTACTCTATTTCGTGAGGTTGCAGAGAAAGTTGCAGACCGCCCTGGTGGTTATACTCGTATTGTAAAGTTGCCAAATCGTTTAGGAGATAATGCTGAAATGGCGTTAATTGAATTAGTAGATTTTAACGAAATTTATAATAAAGAAGCTAAAGTAGAGAAAAAATCTACACGTAGAAGAGGAGCTAGTTCTAAAGCTAAAAAAGCTGATGAAACTGAAACAGCAAAAGCAGAGGATAAAAATGAAAAGGTAGCAGCTGAAGAAGCTACTCCTGAAACAAAGGAAGAAATTACTGATACTCCAGAAGCTAAAGTTGAAGAAACTCCAGTAACTGAAGAAGGTTCTGACTCTAAAGAAGAAAAATCTGCTGAATAGTAAGTATTTAGCTTATAATATTTGAAAGCCCCCAACAGTTAACTGTTAGGGGCTTTTTTTATTAGAGCCATGCTGACTTTATTGGATATGATAAAAGCTAAATTATGCATAGAATAAGTAGTTTATAAAACTTTTAACAATATTAAAACAATAATGCTTGTGTTAAATAAACTGGATTGAAGAGGATACCGGCCTGTGGCTAATGCCTGTGCAGTATGAACAAAAAGCCAGACCGTTTTAAATAAATAGTATAAAAGTTCTTTTTCCTGATTAATCTACTATTCTTAACCAATTATATATTTAGGCTAATAATAGTAGATTTTATTCTTATAGTTTAAAGTTTATTGATCTCATCAATAGTTTTCTCAATTTCTTTTATTTGATTCTGAAAATTTACCTTATCATTTCCAGAAGCTTTATCTAAATCGTTTTGCTTGCTTTTTAACACATTATTAAGCATCACATTTACATATTTATCAGCTCCATAATTTTTATATTGTTTACCCATAGATTTCAATTCGACTAGACCTTTTTTAAGATTATCTATATTATTAACATTCATTAATAGACTAGCAAAACCAGGAATCAATTGAAATTTAGATTGTACCCCAGCTTCGGTAAAAGATTGATATACAAAAGGAAATTCAGCATCACTACCTTCAACACTATAAACATTTACAATAGCAGAAGATAATGGACCTTTACTGTCTTTTTCTAAACTTTTAGCCAAAGATTTTGCCTTTGACATATCAATTGCTGCAATTGAATTTAAAGCTGCGCCTTCAATAGCGTAAGATGGATTTTTTAATGCTTCGGTAAATAAGCTTAAATAGCTTTTATCTTGCAAATTACCAATGGATTCAATCGCAGCAGCTTTAACCAATGTTTTAGTATCAGTTTTAGCTATATAAATTATGGTTGGAAGTATTTGTTTTTTTAACTCTTCATTATCTAATTTTAGGTTGTTAATTGCTTCTATGCGTAAACTATAAAATGGGTCTTTTAAAGCTGAAATTAATATTTCTTGAGCTTCTTTGGTATTGATTTTTTTAATTGCGGCCTCTACTGCTTCTAATCTATCAACATATAAAGGCGCATTTTTATATTGAAAAGCAAATTCTTGCATGGTTTTAGCATCTTTTTTACTCATTAATAGTATTTTATCCGCATCAACGTTTACCAAATCTGGTTTTGTATCTAATGAGAAACAAACGGAATCAGTTTTGGTATTCATCAAATGCTCTAATGTTATCTTTTTACCTTTTGCGTAAACATCAATTTTAATTGGTAAAATGAAGGTATTTGTTTTTTGCGTTTGGACTAGATAAACTGTTTGTGTTTTATTTTTATCATCCCATTTGTAAGTAATGTTTAAATCTGGATTACCAGCACCATAATACCACTGGTTAAAAAACCAATTCAAATCTTTTCCACTTACTTGTTCTAATGCCAAACGTAGCTGTTGTGCTTCTCCATTGCTAAAGGCATTTGTTTTTAGATATAGATTTAAGCCTTTAAAAAAAGCATCTTCGCCTAAATAATTCCTTAGCATATTTAAAATACGGCCACCTTTTTGGTAAGTAACTACATCAAACATGTCTTCCTTATCGTTATAATTGAAGCGAATTAAATTTTTGGATTTTGCATCTGGAGTGCCTAAATAAGATTGCATAGACTCATAATTATGTGCATCTCCAGCATCTTTTCCCTCAGAATGTTCAGCCCATAAGGTCTCACTAAAATCTGCGAAAGATTCATTGACAGATAAATTACTCCAACTTTCTGTAGTTACATAATCTCCAAACCACTGGTGAAAAAGCTCATGGGCTATGGTTTCCTCTCCGTTGCTGCCATCTAAAAGCTCACGTTTAGTTTGTTGTACATATTCGCCATGTAAAGTAGCGGTTGTGTTTTCCATTGCACCACTTACATAATCTCTTACTACAATTTGAGCGTACTTATTCCAAGGATATTCAATACCTAATTTTTTAGAATAAAAATCAATCATTGCAGGAGTTTTTCCGAATATTTCTTTAGCATATGTAGCGTATGCAGGTTCTAAATAATAGTCTACAGGTGTATTTTTGTACTTATCGTGATAGATTTTAAAGTCGCCAACAGCCATCATAAAAAGATATGGAGAATGAGGTTTATCCATTTTCCAGGTATCTGTACGTGTGCCATCATTGTTTTTCTTTTGCGAAATTAAGGCTCCATTACTAAGAGTAACATATTTAGCAGGAACTGTCATTATAATTTCTTCCGTAGTTTTTTGATTCGGATGATCTATAGTGGGGAACCAAACGGAAGAACCTTCTGTTTCTCCTTGAGTCCAGATTTGGACTGGTTTTCCTTTTATGCTGCTATCCGGATTTATAAAATAAAGACCCTTAGCATCTGTAATTGCCTGACTTCCTTTAGTTTTAAATTCATTTGGTTTAGAAGTGTAAGCAATGTAAATAGTATATTTTTCTGATGATGTATACGTTTTACCTAAATCTATATTTAGATGCAAACTATCATAAGTAAATTTTAAAGGGCTATTTATGTTTCCGTTACTGATAGAAACATTTTTTATATCCATTCCTTTTGCATCAAGAGTAAGTGAATTTGTTGGGTAAAAATGAGGCTTTAAAGTTATCCATGCCTTACCATATAAGTAACATTTCTTATAATCAAATTTTACATCAAGTTTAGTATGCACTAAATCGTTTATTTTATCAGGGGTTGCCCTGTAAACATTGTAGTTAATATTAATAGTGTCTTTTAGAATGCTTTGAGCTTGAGAAGTAAATGCTATTAATAGGAAAATAATGGTAGAATAAACCTTATTAGATTGAGTTTTTATCATTTTGATAGTTGATTAAAATTATATTTTTTGGCGTAAAACAAATATAATAAACTATAGAATGCTAAGATTAGATTTTCTAGTTATAATAAATTATATATTTTTTCTTTTCATGAAATAAATAAAAATTAAGAATATATTTATTGCACATAATCAATCCTTTATGGTGAAAAAACTACTCTTGATTTCTATTTATTGTTTTGCTTTTAGTTCGATGGTTTTTCATACAGCTTTTTCCCAAGCTCAAAAAATGGATAGTCTGCAAAAAGAATTAATTAAAACAAAAATTCCATCTCTAAAAATTAAATTATATAATCAGCTTGCTATTGAATATTATAATGATGGAAAACCTGAAAAGGCAAAGAAATATTATGAAGAGGTGTTAAAGCTTGCGATAAAGGATTATAATCTTCAATCTGCTACTTATAATGAAATAGGAAATATTCAATCAGATTTAGGGGAAAACGAAAAAGCGTTCAAATCTTATCAAACTGCTTTAAAAATTTTAGCAGATAAAGATTTATCGCTACAAGCTAAAATTAATAAAAATGTTGGAGCTCTTTTTTTAAGCTGGAAAAAATTAGACGAGGCATTAAAATATTATCTGGTAGCAGAAACCTTAGCAATGAAGGCAGGAGATAAAAGAACTGTTGCAGATTTGTCTAATAACAAAGGGACTGTTTATGAGCAGCGAAATTTGTATGATAAAGCTCAAATTAGTTATAATAAAGCCTTAAATTTTTATCTAAAAAATAACATTTATGATCGTATTGCTTTAACTTACAATAATTTAGCAATCCTTAATAAAGTTCAAAAGAAATTTTCTCAATCTGTATACTGCTATCAAAAATCTGTAGACAATGCATTAAAGGCTAATAATAAATGGCTTTCCGCTGCCATTGGCAATAATTTGGGAAACCTTTTAAGTGAGATGAATAAGTATGATGAAGGAGATGCAAAACTACAACAAGCATTATCTTTAGAGAAGGAAATTGACGCAAAGGAATTAATACAAGAAACTTTAGAAAATTTAGGTGATAATGAAAAAAGAAGAGGAAATTTTAAATTAGCATACCAATATTTAAAAGATGCTGCAACTGCTAAAAATAATTTTATTAACACAGAAAATACAAAAGAAGTTGCCAAATTAAAAGAACAATATGAAGCAGAAAAGAAAGAAAAAAAGATAGAATTATTAAACAAAGAAAGTAAAATCCAAAATCTTACTTTGTCAGAAAGGAATCAAACCATTAAAATTATTATAGCACTTTTTTTAGGGGTTATAATTATTAGTTACTTAGTTTTTAGTAGGTATCAAATTAAACAAAAAAGCAAACTAAAGTTAGTAGCTTTAGAAACAAAGCACCAAGTACAAGAAGAAAAACTCCGTATTTCTAGGGAATTGCATGATAATATTGGTGCACAATTAAGTTTTATAAATGGATCAATCCAAAATATGGCTTCTGCCGATATTGAGAACGAACAATTACAACAGACTCAAAAAATAACTCAAAATACCATTAAAGAATTACGAAGTACTGTTTATTTAATAAATCAACAAGAGTTTTGTTTAGAGGAATTTGTGGTAAAACTGAGGGAATATTTAAAACCATATTATGGAGGCAAACCCAACATCGTTATACAATGCAATACCGATAAGAATTATATTTTAGAACCTATTATAGCTACTAATCTATTTAGGATTATCCAAGAAGCAGTTAACAACACAAAAAAATATGCAGATGCGTCTGTTCTAGAAGTTGATTTTAGTGAAAATGATAATGGTTTAGAAGTTAATATTATAGATGATGGAGTTGGTTTTGAAACAGAAAACAACAATAAAGGTTATGGATTGAAGAATATGGATGCCAGAGTAAAAAACATAGGTGGAAAACTGCAAATTTTTTCTGGGTTAAAGCAAGGCACAAAAATAAAGATTAATATTCCTATTCAAGCTTAAATACTATGAAACCAATATTTCTATTATTTCTTTTTAGCCTCATTATATCAATTAATGTTTTAGCGCAGTCAAAAAAAGATTATAAATCAATAATAGAAAAAGCCAATAAGGAAATTAGTGCAAAAAATTACAGCCTAGCTAGAAAATTTTTGGCAGAAATTGATAGTAACTCTTTAAAATCTTTTCAGTTAGATAAAGGATTTTATTATCAGCAATTAGCAAGGCTGGCTTACTACGATACCTACGAGGATGCAAAAGCAGTTGATTATTATTATAAGGCAATAAAAATTTATGAGCAAAATAAGGCAAATGAAGATTTGGGGATTGCTTATTCTAATATTGTTGGCGTATTAACCGATTTAAAAAGATATAAAGAGGCAGAGATTGCAATCAATAAATCTTTGGCTTATGTTAAAAGTGATAAAATAAAGTATGGAAATGCTTTGATCAATTATTCGAGATTGATGGAAGCAACAGGCAATTATCCTAAAGCAATAGCTTTGAGTTTGCAAGCTTTAAAACTATATGAAACTGCAGGTGATATTGCCAAAATTGGATCAGGAAATTATCAAACTGCTTTAGTATTAGAAACAGCCAAACAGTTTGATAAATCTATCGATTATTACCAAAAAGCTTTATCCATTAGAAAAGGAATAAAAGATTCTTTAGGAATGTCTAATGTGTACAACAACTTAGGTATCATTTATAAAAATCAAAAGAAATTTGATTTAGCCTTAGCAAGTTATCAAAATGCTTATAACCTTGCCATGCAAATGAACAGACCTGTTTTAAGTTTAAACCCATTGATAAATATTGGAGTGGTTTATAATAAGCAAAATAAAAATACACTTGCCATAAAAAATTACGAAGCAGCATTAGTTATTGCCAATAAGTTTAACAGAACTGGCAGTATAAAAATTATTGAAACCAATTTAGCGCTTTTATACATGAATGAGGAGCTTTATGAGAAAGCTTTGCCGTTTGCGCAAAAAGCATATAATTATGGTAAAACAGATGGAAGTATAGAAGAGAAAATGGCTTTTAATTATAATCTAGCTGAAATATTAGATGGTTTAAATAGGTCTAAAGAAGCTTTTCCGTACATGCAAACTGCCATGAAATTGAAAGATTCTTTAAATAATAACCAAAGCAGTGAAAACATTGCAGAAATGCTCACAAAATTTGAAACACAAAAGAAAGAACAACAAATCGTTTTATTGGGTAAAGAAAATCGTTTACAGAAATTAAATCTTGTAAATAAAGATTTGACCCTTAAACAAAGAGCTTTAGAAATAGATAACCGGGATTTCAGTCTTGATTTGAAAAATAAAGAAATTGAGGCACAAAAATTAAAGTCGGAACAAAAAGACCAACAATTACAGTTATTTGCTAAAGAGAAGGAAATAAAAAACTTAGAAATCAGACAAAAAAATATTTTTTTAATCATCTCCGTCATCATTCTAGGGTTAATTATATTCTTTAGTTTTCAGTATTATAAAAAGCGGCAATTGGCAGAAAGAAATCGTATGCAAGAAGAGAAATTAAGAATATCTAGAGAACTACATGATAATATTGGCGCTCAATTGAGTTTTATTAATGGTTCTATCCAAAATATGGCTGCCGCCGATGTTGGTAATGAGCAATTGCAGCAAACCCAACAAATTACTCAAAACACCATAAAAGAATTGAGAAGTACAGTTTATTTAATTAATCAGCAAGAGTTTAGTTTAGAGGAGTTTGTAGTAAAACTGAGGGAATATTTAAAACCATATCACGGCGGCAAACCAAATATCGTAATAGAAAATAATAGCGATAAGGATTATGTTTTAGAAGGTATTGTTGCCACTAATTTATTCAGGATTGTACAAGAAGCAGTTAACAATTCTATAAAATATGCGGAAGCATCAATTTTGGAAGTTACTTTAAGGGCAGAAAAAAACACTTTACTAGTAAACATCAATGATGATGGTAAAGGTTATGATTTAAATGCAAAACCTAACGGATATGGTTTAAAAAATATGGAGGCAAGAATAGTAACAATAAGGGGAAAACATAAAGTAAGCTCTCAAATAGAAAAAGGCACTAAAATATCATTAGAAATTCCTATTTAAAATATACGTAGAAAGTCGTATTTATAACTGTTAAATAAATTTAGATGTTTGATAAAAACATAAAATTGCCCATAACTATCGCCATAGCAGAAGACAATAGCTTTGCCTTAAAAGCTTGTATGGATAAACTTGCGCCACACCGCGAGTTTAAAGTGGTGTTGAATGCTTTTAACGGACAAGAGTTGATAGAAAATATCCCAAAACATCAGGTAGATTTAGTTTTAATGGATATTCAAATGCCTGGGATGAATGGAATTGAAGCAACTAAGTTGGTGAAAAAGCAACATCCGCAATTAAAGGTTTTAATGCTCACTACTTTTGATGATGATGAAAATATTTTTAAGGCTATTATGGCAGGAGCTAACGGTTATTTATTAAAAGAAGAAAATTCAGAAAATCTACGTCAATCTGTTATAGAAACCTTATCTGGAGGTGCGGCAATGTCTGCTGGTGTTGCTTTAAGAGTGCTAAATTTGTTAAGAAATCCACTTCCAACTAAGCAAGAAGATACCTTTGATTATAACCTTACTAAAAGAGAAATTGAACTACTAATTCAGCTTAAAAATGGGTTGAGTTATGAGAAAATAGCCGATAATTTATACATTAGCTATGGTACAGTCCGCAAACACATCGAAAATATTTACCGCAAACTGCAAGTCAATAATAAAATTAGTGCTGTAGATGTAGCCACAAAAAACAGGTTGATTTGATTACACATTTATACTCTTGCAAATAAATGAGATTAAAAATTTATACTCTAATTTTTTTAAGCTTTTGCCTGTTTCCTGATTTGTTTGCTCAAAAAGTTATTCCCTTAAAAGAAGTTAATGTATATCCTATCGGGTATGTAAAAGAAGTTTTAGAAAAAGTAAACATTGCGTTAGCTACCAATTACGAAACTAAGAAGTATTTTAAGTACCATTTATCTACTAAAACCGAAGCTGGGAAAAATCAAGTTTTAGAGCGATTAGAAACTACAACACCGATAAAAACCAATCCTTTGGTTTTTGCATATTATTTTTCTAAAGGAAATACAAGGCCTCAGATTATTGACTCTGCTTTTTACAAATTACATCAGCCAAATAGGGTTCCATCTATGTTATTCCATAACAATTTGATAACTGCTTTGGATTTAGAAAGAAAAGATATCTTGAAATACAATGAAAAGTATGAATATCAAGTTGAAAGGGTTGGAGAGGTAATAAACATAAATTTTAAATCAGAATATTACTGCGGAAACATTAAAGTAAATACAACAAATTTTAATTTAATTTCACTTGATTATTACAACGATAAACTTTTTAAAACCAGCACTAAATTTTTTAATAACGGTGATAAAAATGATATTATTACAATTATTACATCATCAAATTACATTACTTGCTCATTAAAATTTAAACCTCTAAAAAACAATAAATTTGTAATTGATAGTTTAAAATTTGATGTAGAATATCAGAATTACACCATCATTAACCTCAAAAATCCAACCATCAAACCTGTAATTTTCAAAAAAATAGAATCAAGTATCTCCATGGCTTTAAATTGATTTAGTTATTGAAAGATATTGAATACCTACCTTTATGTTAACCGTTTCCTTAAAGCTACTCTCATTAAAAATACGCAGTTCTGCGTATGGTTTTGATTTTGTAAATCCCCCACCTTTATAAAATTAACAAACAAAACAAATCATGAAAAAAACTTTATTTTATCTGGCAATAGCCAGCCTCTCATTTTTGGCATGTTCTAAAAATGACGACCCAAACCCTAGCCAAGGTGGCGGTGGAACTTTGGGAGTTAGCACAACCGTATTTTACACAGATACTTTTAAAATTTACAGCACTGATTTAAAAGGCGGTAATAGAAAGTTAGTTGTAGATGAAGATCTAAAATCGCAAAATAACTACATAAGTCAGGTTTCAGTTTTACCAAGTTCACAGCAATTGGTATATGCTTATAGTGTAGGTTTCACATCTCCACAAGTAATCAAAATCTGCAAGTTTGATGGTAGCGATAAAAAAGTAATTAAAACGCTTGCTAGTAATAGTTCATCTATTGGTTTTGTAAAAGGTACTGCAGATGGATTGATATTTTACCAAACCAATACATTTCTTGGGAGTGTAATTTCTACTAAAACTTTTTCTATCAAGGCTGATGGTACCGACGAAAAAGAGCTTCAAAGTTTTTTATATCCAGCATATATTAGCGAAGCACAAATTAGCAATCTTGGAAAAGGAGTTTTAGGTAATGATGGTTATTTTTTCAAAATTACCAATGGTGTTTTTGCCGAGGCAGAAAGTTTCAATATTTTCTTGAATGAGGATAAAACAAAAATAGAAGCTCAAATTATTTCTGCCGATGCTACAAAAGCAGCAATGCTACAAAGCACAAGCACTACAGGTAAATATGAAATCAGGATTAAGGATAACCTAAAAGCAGCTCCAACTTCAAAAGTTTTATATACTTTAAACATTCCTGCGGGTTCAAATCAATATTCTCCTCAAATTTATTTTGTAAACGGTACTAAAAATATTTTGGTAACCTACGGAAAGTTTACTTCACCAAAAGGTTCAGCTTCTGACTTTACTAACTGCGATTTAATAGACACAGCAACTGGCCTGGTTTCACAAACCTGGAAATTCACAGGCGACGATATTGGTCTTGTTTTAGTAGATTAAAATATCATACCATATAAAACAGGAAGTTGTTAATGTTAAGTCTTTTACAACTTTTCTATTTTGAAAAGGTGCTGTAGTATTTTATAAGAATGGCAGCCCCGTTTTTCGCTATATCTTTTTGAAGAAAAAATCAAAAAGGATACCGCTACACCCGGGTTTAGGTAAAAAGGCTTGTGCAAAAAAGTTAAAAAATTTAAACTTTAACAGACTTACGATTTTCCAAAACTTCGTAAGTCTTGAATCTAAAATTAAATGAAAAATACGTAGAACTGCGTATAGTTTTCATTCTTTTAAACCATCAACTTTAACCCATCAATCAAAAAAAACATATTATGAAAAAATTAATACTCTTATTCCTTTTTACTGCATTAGTGGTGACGGGAGCAAATGCCCAAATTGGAGGCGGTTATGATAGCGCTTTCAATTTTGGAGGAGGTGGTTCTCAAGTGCAAACCGTCACTAAAACTGCTAATGGCGACAATTACTTCGTGGCCACAATTATCGGGAAAGCATTTTTTGCGGGGCAAGAAATTGATGGGGGAGCTTTCGGCAGTTTTCCGCTTACCAAAACAATTTTTGGTAAAACAAGCAGTAGCGGTACGCAAACATTAATAAAAATTTTGCCACAAGGCGGAAGTGGTTTTGCAATTAATCAAAATGGAGAATTGTATTTTATAACCACAGGTAGCATATACGTTGCAACTGATTATGGCAACGGAGTTACCAATAATGCTTGGGGAATGTATTTGGTGAAATTGAATAATGCAGGACTTGGACAATTTATTAAGAAAATTAATACTGGATCTGATGTGGAATATGGAAATAGTGGCCTCGCAATAGCAAATGTTCAAGGAATGCAATTTACACCAGATGGCAATTTATTTACAACCATTGATGCTAATAACCAAACTACTGCCGCAGCCCCTGGATATGTTTATCCGCATAGAATAATAAAATTTGACAGTGATGGTAATGAAGTTTGGCACAATGAATTTTTTTCTAAAGCTTTATTAACTGGCTTTAGTAAACCTGATCAATTTGTAAGTAATGATGGAAGAGTAAGTTTTGGAGTAGTAAGTACTACTAATCAATTTTATTTTGAGGGGGAAGAAATTTCTTCTAAAATGTCTAATTACGTGAATTCTCAATATACAGTTGTAATTTCTCTTAAACCCGATGGCACTAAAAATTTCTTTATACCCAATACAGCAGGAGCTGTTGTTTTAACTGGTGTAAATCCAAATACGGGAGACTTATATATTAATTACAGTAATGGAAATGTAGGTGTTATACCTACTAATTCCCCATATACCAGTTTGCCAAACCAATATCCTGTTAATACAAATGGATACTATTTATTTACCGGTACGTTAACATTTAGTAATTCAGGAATTTATCAGGGTTATAAAACATTGTTTTTTTATGATAAACTGATTGCAACACCAACAGGTTTTGTGGGGTATGAAGATGGTTATGCCAATAGTCCGGTAGATAAAGGCGATTATGTTTTTAACAGCACTACTCCTTTCGGCATACTTTCTTATTATGATGCAACATTTAATTTTTTAAAAGCTCTTAAAACTCCAAAAATTGATAAATTTTATGTTAGTGGAGATAAAATAATCATTACAGGAAGCTTTAAAACTAATATAAATGTTGGCAATACTACTTTAATCCCAAGTTATTATGATACCACTTTTGGTACTCGTTTTCCTAGTTTTGCATCTGCGAAGGCCGATATTTTTATTGCCCAAACAGATGTAAATAACATTACACCACCTGCCACTAATAATTGGTTAGGTATCGATAATAATTGGAATAATACTGCAAATTGGAGTACAGGAATTGTCCCAGATGCAACTACATTAGTAAAATTTAATAGTGCCGTTGCTAATATGCCAACTACGGGAACATCGCCAAAGGCTTTGAGAGTAACTATTGATGCTAATGTGATTGCGCAATTACCAACAGATTTGGTTATTTCAAATAAGTTAATTATAAACGGAACATTACAAATTAACCATACCGGGGCTTTGAATTTCACCAATTACTCTGCTACAGCCATAGAAGGAACAGGGACTTTAGCTTTTAACGGCACTTCAACACCTAGCGTTACCGCATATTCTTTAGTAGGTTATAAAGATTTAAGCTTATCAACCAATGAGAATATTGCCTTAACGGGAATTTGGAAAAATATAACATTTACAGGAACAAATGCTATTATTTCGTCTTTTAGTGGAATAGAAATTACTAATCCAGCTGTAAACGCAATTAGTGGGCAAAGCGCAACTAATTTTATTGAAGGTAAAGTTACAAGGGCAGTAAATAGTAATGGAGTTTATATTTTTCCAAACAGGCAAAGTAGTTTTGCGCCTTTAGAGCCTACAACTTTAACTTTGAATAACTTGACAGGAGTTCAAAAAATCACAGTAGCAAATGATAACGGTGCAACAAATCCCAATTTAAATTTTGCGACGGGAACTTGTACAACTCAATTAGGTCAGTATTATTGGCGAATTACTCCTGATGCTATACCAACCGGAGGAAATTATGATATTAGTTTTCAAAAATCGGTTTTTACAAATGGCGTTACCGATGCTGATAGATATGTAGTATTAAAAAGAATTGCTAATGGCAGTCCTTGGACTTTTGAAGGCACAAAATCAGCATCTACACAAACAGGAGGAACTACAAGTGGGCAAACAGTAAGTAATGCTACAGTTTTAGCAGGTTTAACTGGTTTAACCAAGTTTTCAGATTTTACAATCGGTATAAATTCTACTGCGGTACCTACGAATACAAGCGTAGTAACTTCTACATGGACAGGGGCCACAAACACCGCATGGAACAATACAGGAAACTGGAGTGCAGGAATTCCTAATGCTACTATTGATGCGGTTATTCCTGCTGGATTAACAAATTATCCGGCTGTTTATATTGCTACAGACAACGCTCGTAGTTTAAATATTGCTTCGGGCATTAACAACATGAAGTTGAGTCATGTTTTAAAATTATCTAACGGCTTAGTTAATAATTCAAGTATAGAAATAGCTGGTTTGGTAGGTTATGGAGGAGATTTTAAAGCTTATGACGGTGGCATCAGCGGAAGCGGAAAATTAACTTTTAAAAAATCAGGATTAATTACATTCATTTCTAGTGGAGTATTTAACAATGATATTGATATAGATTTAGGAAATACCATTAATGATTATATGACTGTTTTAGGGAAAATAGGCGGTAATATAAATGTGATTTCTGGTGCTGTTAATGCTTTACAATTTAGTGGTGTAAATTTAGAAATAACAAATCCATCTTCAACCATTTCTGTAACAGGACCAGCAAATCATATTGCAGGGACAGTTTATAAAAATGTTAATAACACAGGGACTTATGTTTTGCCTATAGGTGATGAGCAATTTGGAAGAAATGGGGTTAGGAAATATGGAGAAATTACCATTACCAATAATGCCATATCAGCATCAACTGTTTATGCAGTCAAGTTTGATTCTTATTACACTGCTCCAGTTTCGCTTACAGTAGGTTCTGATGTTTATTCTTCCTTTATCAATTCTGGGCAATGGTCTATTACTCCAACTAATTTTTCTACAACTGGTACTATAGATTTAGTTTTAAAAACTGATAATTACACCAATGGTAGGGCTACTACAGCAGATTATGTTTTAATGAGAAGAGCTAATACAAATACAAATGTAGTTACACCTTGGGTAATTGTACCTGGTGCAAATATTACTCAAACTGGTGGTACAATAACAGTTACGGCAACTGGCTTAGCCCCATTTTCAACTAGTACCATGTTTTGTATTGGTTTAAAAGCTACAACCACTACATGGACAGGTGCTGCTGGTACTGCAAATTGGAATACTGCTAGTAACTGGAGTAATGGAGTACCAACAGATCAAGTAAAGGCAATAATTGGAAATGTTACAACAGGTAGATTGTATCCAAATAATGCACCAACATTTGGTAGTGCGGCTGCTGCAATTGAGATCGCATCAGGCTCAACCATTACATTACCTTCTAACTTTTATACACCAAATGGTATCGTCAATAACGGAACAATTAACATCAGCGGAAGCGGAATATTTTATGGTTTTACTAGTGATGGCGCTAATTTTAGCACTGTTTCTGGAACTGGTACTTTAGTATTTGGAAGTGGTATAACTACTTTTGATTCTTATTACATGGGTCAAGTAGTAAATAATAGTATAGTAATTAATAATCCATCGGGTTTAACCCTAACAAGAACAACAACCTTTGCAGGTAATGTTACTTTAACGAGTGGCGTTGTAACTATGGGTGCTAGTCAAACTTTCATCATGAATAACCCAAATGCAACAATTACTTCTACTGCAACAAGTTATATTAACGGCTTACTGCAAAGAACAGTAAATAGTACAGGTAATTATACCTTCCCGGTTGGTATTGCATCTGTTTATGCACCTGCAAGCTTAACTTTAAGTGGATTATTGGGTACTACAACTATAACTACAAATTATTCTTCTGCTGTAATAAGTGGTAATCCAGCTTTAACAATCAGCGGACAAACAGTAAATACGGTATTAAATGGAAATAGCTGGTTTATAACTGCCAATATTACACCAACAGGGGGTAGTTATGGAGTTTCATTATCAGCACCAAAAGGCTCTTCTACAGCTAATAATTATTATGTTATCAAAAGAGCTGATAATAACTCTTTCTATGCATGGGCTAACTTAGGCACCAACGTAACTTCAACTGTAAATGCAGGTGTAGTTACTGCAACCGCCACAGGAATTACAGGTTTTTCTCAGTTTGGTATTGGTGAAGGCGTGGGTACATTACCTGTAAAATTGGTTAAGTTCTTGGCAGCTGCCGAGGCAAAAGCTGCTAAATTATATTGGGAAACAGCGAGCGAACTGAACAACGATAAATTTGAAATTGAGCGTAGCACTAACGGTACAGACTTTGTTAAAATTGGAGAAGTAAAAGGCAACGGAACTTCTCAAAAACTGAATACTTATAGCTTTAAAGATTTCGCTCCAATAAACGGAGTAAATTATTACAGATTAAAACAATTAGATTTTGACGGTAAATTTGAGTACAGTGAAATAAAGTTTGTAAACTTTGATATTAAAGAAACAACATTCAGCGTTTATCCAAATCCGGTTACAGAATTCATCAACTTTAGCGAAGCGGTAAAATCTGTTGAGATATTTAATCTACAAGGTGCGAGGGTTTATCAGAAAACATCAACATCAACTAGCGTTAAAATTCCAACAGAAATAAACAATGGAGTTTATTTACTTAAAGCGATGTTAATTGATGGTTCATCAATATCTAAAAAAATAATCATTAATAAGTAAATTCACATTAAACATAGACTTACGATTTTTTGAAAAATCGTAAGTCTATTAAAATTTAACTAAAATCTTTTTTGATTTGATGAAAGTCGTGGGTGTGGTGCCCACGGCTTTTTTTTATTAGTTTTTTATTGAATCCACTACTAATTCTTTATAACCAAAAGTTGCATCTATTTCTCTTTTAAATTCTAAATCAGTTAATTCTACTATAATAATTTCTGCGGTTGTATATACTTTGCATCCATCTAATAAATGTCCACCATAGGTTGTTCCTTTTTCATTTGCAATAGAAATATGCATATGAGAGCCGTTTGTACTTAACACTCCTGTTAAAGATGTTATTTCAAAATGCCCATTCAACAATTTACCTTCCGGTTGATTGGCATATCTGATATTCGAATCGGTTAAACTACCAACAACAGTAACAATTGCTGCAGCCTTTATTTTATGATCAGTCAAAAATTTTTCTATTCCCACCTTTAGGTCTTCACCCGGTTTTAATCGGAAAGCATATGATTTAGATGCTGATGGTTGTGCCATTGTATAAGTAGATAATAAGCAGATTAATAAACCTAAAATAATTTTTTTCATTGCAGAAGTATATCCCTTAATCATAATTCGTTAAACAAAAAAGGTTCAATTTTTAAACAATCGAACCTTTTAAAATTTTAATTAAACTGTATTTTTAAACCAATACCTCAAACTCATATTCCTCAATTGGTGGGCAAGTACAAATTAAGGTTCTATCTCCAAAAGTGTCGTTCACTCTGCCAACTGATGGCCAAAATTTATTTAACGCAACATAAGGTAGTGGAAAACCTGCTTTTTGACGAGTATAAGGTTTATTCCAATCGTTTCCAGTTATAACAGCTGCTGTATGAGGCGCATTTTTTAGAGGATTATTATCTTTGTCTAATAAACCAGACTCAACATCTGAAATTTCATTTCTTATCGCAATCATCGCATCACAAAAACGATCTAATTCGTGTTTAGGTTCAGATTCTGTGGGCTCAACCATTACAGTTCCTGCAACAGGGAATGAAACCGTAGGAGCGTGGAAACCATAATCCATCAAGCGTTTTGCAATATCAGTAACTTCAATTCCAAAATTCTTAAAACTTCTACAATCCAAAATCATTTCATGTGCACAACGCCCGTTAGCGCCAGAATATAGTACTGGATAATGTTCTTCTAATTTTGCTTTGATATAATTGGCATTTAAAATCGCAATTTTTGTAGCATTTGTTAATCCTTTTTCTCCCATCATGGCGATGTATGCATGAGAAATTAAAAGGATAGAAGCAGAACCCCAAGGGGCTGCAGAAACTGCTGAAATAGATTTTTCGTTACCCATATCCACCACAGAATGCCCTGGTAAATAAGGCACTAAGTGTGCTGCAACACCAATAGGGCCCATACCTGGTCCGCCGCCACCATGCGGAATACAAAACGTTTTATGTAAGTTTAAATGGCAAACATCCGCACCAATATTTGCCGGAGAAGTTAAACCAACCTGAGCATTCATATTTGCACCATCCATATAAACTTGTCCGCCGTGTTTATGAATAATGTCACATATTTCGATGATAGATTCCTCAAAAACACCATGAGTAGAAGGGTAAGTTACCATTAGGCAACTTAAATTTGCAGAATGTTCTTCGGCTTTTGCCCTTAAATCTTCCACATCAATATTTCCTTTTTCATCACATTTGGTTACCACAATCTTCATCCCAGCCATAGATGCAGAGGCAGGGTTTGTTCCATGTGCTGATGAAGGTATTAAAGCAATATTTCTATGTGTATCACCTCTATCTAAGTGATAAGCCCTAATTACCATCAATCCTGTATATTCTCCTTGGGCACCAGCGTTTGGCTGTAAACTCATAGCTGCAAAACCTGTAATTTCGCTTAACCAATCATTTAACTCGGCCATTATTTGCATGTAGCCGCCAGTTTGATGTACAGGGGCAAAAGGATGTAAGTTTCCAAACTCTGGCCAGGTAACCGGAATCATTTCTGTTGTTGCATTCAATTTCATGGTGCAAGAACCTAATGCAATCATAGAATGGCAAAGTGATAAATCTTTTGCTTCTAATGATTTAATGTAACGCAACATTTCATGCTCTGAATGGTGCTTATTGAAAACAGGATGTTTTAAAAATGCTGATTTTCTTTGCAATTCTTCTGGAATCACACTTGTTATATTCGTTTTTAGAGAATCTAAATCAATATCATTTACATTGATGCCTTTAATGCGGGCAAAAACCTTAACAATGGTTTCAATATCTTCTAAACGAGTGGTTTCATCTAATGCAATGGTGATGATTTCTCCCTCGTAATTAAAATTCAACTCATTATTTAAAGCTTCGGAATGAATTGGATTTACCAAACCACCAACATTAAATTTAACGGTGTCAAAATAAGCAGTGTTTAATTGCTCAAAACCTAATTCGGCTAAAGCCTTGGATAATAAAATGGCTAAACCGTGAATTCTTTCTGCAATAGATTTTATACCTTTTGGCCCATGATAAGTAGCATACATACCGGCCATTATTGCCAATAAAGCTTGCGCAGTACAAATATTTGATGTTGCCTTATCTCTACGGATGTGTTGTTCTCTGGTTTGCAAAGCCATACGTAAAGCATAATTTTCGTGAGCATCAATGGTTACACCGATGATTCTTCCCGGCATACTGCGTTTGTATTCTTCTTTTGTAGCAAAAAATGCTGCATGAGGTCCACCAAAGCCCATCGGAATGCCAAAACGTTGTGTTGTACCTACCACAATATCAGCTCCCCATTCTCCTGGAGGAGTTAAAAGTGCCAAACTCATTAAATCTGCAGCAACCGTAAGTTTGATGTTTTTTTGATGTGCAGCATCGGCGAAAGCCTTATAGTTATAAATTTCACCTAGCCCAGCAGGGTACTGAATCAAAGCACCAAACATGTCATCGGTTAATTCTACGGTTTGGTGATTACCAATAATTAATTTAATCCCATAAGGTTGTGCCCTGGTTTTTAAAATATCTATAGTTTGAGGGAAAACCTCTTCGGAAATAAAGTAAGATTTAGCCTCGGTCTTTTTACGCAGACTGTATTGCATAAACATCGCTTCGGCGGCAGCGGTTCCTTCATCTAAAAGAGAAGCGTTTGCAATTTGCATTCCTGTTAAATCCAACACCATGGTTTGGAAATTTAACAATGCTTGTAAACGGCCTTGCGCAATTTCGGCCTGATATGGTGTGTATTGCGTATACCACCCTGGGTTTTCTAAAATATTACGCTGAATTACTCCCGGAACAATTACATTGTAATATCCCTTGCCAATGTAAGATTTAAAGACTTTATTTTTTGAAGCTGTAACACGTAAATCATTTAAATATTCAAACTCGCTTTTTGCAACTGGCAAATCCATCGGTTTTTTAAGTCGAATGTTTTCTGGTACTGTTTGATTTATTAATTCATCAACAGAATCTACACCAATTGTTTTTAACATAGCTTGTGTATCTTGCTCATTTGGAGCGATATGCCTATGTTCAAATTGTTCTTTGTAATCTACGTTCAACTTCATTTGAGAAAGTATTTTAATCTTTTAAAAGAATCTAAAGTTTCATTAATGTGAAGAATAATGAAACGGCAAAAGTAGGAAATTTTAAACTTTTGTTATTATAAAACAACAGTATTATTGTAAAGTTTTTAAAGATGATCAACTATTTTGGGCAATCCCTTTTTCCGGTGCAAAACCCTTTTCACAGGTCGGGCTGTTTTGGGGTTCCGTAATTTTTTTGGTGTAAAATGGCACCAAAAAAATGTACCAAGCCCTACACATCCCTATTGCTAAAAACCTATCATCTCATACTCTATTTTGAATGTAATTCTTTAATTTCATTTTTTAATTTTGATGCATGCTTAAGCACACATTCGTAATTCCTGTTTATAAAGAATCACTATATTTAGAAACTTGTATTCAAAATTTACTTAAACAAACTGCAAAAAGCGAAATCATATTAACTACGTCTACTCCAACCACTTTCTCTATTGAATTGGCTAAAAAATATCAATTGCCTTATATTATTAATCATCAAGAAAATAAATCTATAGCAAACGACTGGAATTTTGCTTTAACACAAGCGAAAACACAATATGTAACTATTGCTCACCAGGACGATGTTTACGATGAAAATTATACTAAGGAGTTTTTAATCCAATTAGAAAAACATCCAAATACATTAATCGCTTTTTCGGATTATAGTGATATTATAAATGGAAAGATTATTAGAAGTTCGTTAAATAAATTTGTAAAGCATGGTTTGCTTTTCCCTTTTAAAATTAAATCTTCCTATAAAAATAAATTTGTTAAAAAATTAATTCTGAATTTTGGTAGTTCTATTTGTTGTCCAACGGTAACTTATAACAAAAAAACTCTTGTTAACTTTAAGTTTAGTGAAAGTTATTTAGTGGCTTTAGATTGGCTTGCTTGGTTAGAGATTGCGAATAAAGAAGGCGAATTTTTATACATAAATAAAGATTTGGTAAAACACAGAATTCATCAAGAATCTGAAACTACTGCTCAGCTAAATAACGGTAAAAGATTACTAGAAGAACAAGCAATTTTAAAACAAATTTGGGGTAATTTTTTAGGTAATATTATTTCTAAAATTTATGCTTTTGGCCATAAAGGAAATAAAATTTAGCTTATTAAACCTTTAATTAAAAACTAATAATTTTTAGTAATATTTAGAATTTCAATTGTATTTTTAAGCATTATATTATCAAATTAGCTATTAACGTTAAAATTTAATGCAAAGACTTAATTATACCCCAACAGAAAGAATAATAGTTAATAAAACTGTAGACAGATTAAATTATATATTAAGTAAGTGCTTAAATAAGGTTGTTTTAGATTTAGGTTGTTTTGATGAAACTGCAACTATTAAAGAAAATTCGGGAAATTATTTATTTGAAGAAATATCTAAAGTATCTTCTATACATATCGGGATAGATAATTCATCACTTTTACCTGTAGAGGGAATAAAATTTGGAGAAAAAGCCGAAATACTTTTTGGCAGCGTTTATGATTTAGATAAAATACCCGCTTTAGCAAATTATAATTTTGATGTTATTGTTGCTGGCGAATTGATAGAGCATTTGCCTGATACTTTACGGTTTTTAAATGATATGAAAAGGCTGTATCCTGGTAAAAAGTTAATTTGTTCTACCCCTAATACAACTTCACTTTCTAATATTTTACTTTCTGTATTTAATCGTGAATCTTGCCATATAGACCATTTACAAGTTTATTCTTTTAAAACTTTAACTACTTTATGCCGACTTGCGGGTTTTAAAAATTGGGCTATTTTACCCTATCATGTAAGGTATACAGAAATGATAATGGCCGCTAAACAACCTCAAAAAACAATTGTAAAAGCTTCTGAAAGCGTTATAAATGGTTTAGAAAATTTTTTCCCCATGATGGCTGGAGGTTATATTTTAGAAATTGAACTTTAAATATTTTTGAGTTCACAATGTTAAATTATCACTTTTTAAGTTTTGCTAATTCTTCTTTTGCCCAATTCAAATTACCTAAAACTAATTTATTATTAGGGTCTATTTTTAAAGCCATATTTAAATATTTGATGCTCTCCTGCCAGTTTTTAAGCTGGTTATTTGCTGCCCCAATATTTATATAAGCTTCTATTTTTTTAGGATCAATTTCTAAAGCTTTTTTACATAGTTCAATACAAACATCATATTTTCCTTGATTGTACATCGCTAAACTTTGGTTGATGTAATCAACTACTCTAGCTTCGGGATTGTTTAACGTTGAACCATTGATATAATATGGAACTTTATTTAAACTAGCTTTTAAATAATTATTTGCCAACTCATTATTAGGTAAAATGGCTAAATATTTTCTGGATACTTCTTCTAGTTTAGTCCAGTTAAGTTGTTGATTATATAAATCTAAAAGCATTTCAAAAATATTACCTGATGTAGGGTTTAAGGCTAACGCTTTTTCTCCCATTTGGGTTGCTTCTTCTATTCTATTATTTGTTTTAAGGTAGCGGGTGTAAAATAAATAAGGTTTATACGAATTTGAATCCAGTCTAATTCCAGTTTTAAAGTCTGCATCGGCATCTGCAACCTTACCTAATCCATTTTTTGCGATACCTAAATTAATATATACAGAACTATAGTATGGAGTTAGCACTTTTGCTTTTTCAAAATAATCAATGGCATTTTGATAATTACCAATTGCCATTTCTGTAAGGCCAAAATTCATAAAACCTCTACCGTTACCTGGGCTTTTAACAGTAACATCATACCAAAGAGTAGCTTCAGATTTCCATATTTTATTTCTTTGATGCACACCATAAGCATTTAAGGAAATAATTAAAAAAGCAGAACTAATTATACCATATTTAATTAAACTATTTTTATTGATTTTCTCTTCATATTTAATCAAGAATAATCCAATACAGGTTACTACACTCAAGGCTAATCCTACAAAAGCAAAAAACATTCTATGGTCATTTGTTACTTCTGCAAATGGAGCTATAGAGGTAGGTAACAAAGAGGCGCCAAACCAAATTAAGCCAAATGCAATGGGTTTAGTGGTTGTATTTTTAGAAGTTTTTATAATTGTGATCACATAAGCTAACATAAATACTAGTCCAAGAATAATACGCTCGTCAAACAAATTCTTGAATACTGTCCAATCACTATCAGCACTTAAATTTAGAGGTAAAAAGAAACTGATAAAATAATGCAACCATATATAGGTTTGTGTAAGCAGATAATCAAATAAAGAATTACTGATACCAGGAATGGATTTTACTGCTGAAAGTGTATAAACCTGAGTAGCTACAACCACTATAGTTAGCGGCAATAATTTTACTATGGTATTTATGATATGTTTAAAATTAGCAGCCTTAAATAAATCTTGAATTGATAAATTTTTCTCGAATAATAAAATGTAAAAAAACATAACAATCACCAGTACTAAAACGGTCTCTTTAGCAAAAACTCCAATAAATGCAGGGATGATATACAGATAATATTTTCTTTTTTGGGGATAAGCAATGTAAATTAAAAAAGAAGCTACAATGCATAATGTTGATAAAACATCCGATCTAGAGATGATATAATTAATGGTTTCGGCATTTGCGGTATGCAATAAGAACCATGCTGTCCCGAAAATTGCGATATAGGAAGTCCATTTATGAGAAATAGATTTTTGCAGCAAAATCTTATACATAAAAAACATGATTACACCCAAAACTATAAACCAAATGAAAGTGGAAAGATGAAAGTAAAATGGATTTAGACTATTCCCTAATTTATAATCGATAGCTAAAGTTGTGGTAACTAAAGGTCTTAATCCCCAATGGTCTGGATCTACACTAAACATTTTTGGATCATGAAAAAATGCAGGGATGTTGCTGATGTTTCTAATGAATAGATTTTCTTCAATTGTATGCCAATCATCAAAGTGAAAACCATTTTGAAAATGATTTGAATAAGCAACAATTAAAACAATTAAAGTAAGTAAAGAAAGGATAATTATATTTCTATCGATTTTATTCATGAGGGCATAAAATATTAAATGTCGTTTTCAAGTTTTTGCTTTAGCTGAGCAATTTGCTGAGCCATACTTTTATTTTGCTTTTGAAGTTTTGATGCAACCACACTAAGATGTAATAGATAAATAATAACCACAAACATACAGGCGGTAAAAATTAAATTAGGAGGCTCTACAACACCAAATAGTTTGGAAACTATAGCTAAGCCATCTCTCCAAAAAGAAAATATAATAAGAACCAAAGTGCTGATGCACCATACAATAGAATACTCTTCTCTTAGTTTTCCTTTTATAATTAACCTGGAAATATATAGCAGCAAAGCTATGGTTACAAAAATTGTAATTATTTGAATTCTATTCATGATTTAGATTTTTCTGATGGAAGTAAAAAACATGGCTATAGTTACCTTGATACAATAATATAGTGAATTTAGACTGTTTATTGATGATTTGCCACCTTGTCTTTGCTCCATAATGATGGGTACTTCTTTAATTTTTAACCCAGCTTTTGAAAACAAGATTAAAGATTCAGGTTCGGGATAATCATCAGGATAGTGTTGCAGGCTTATTTTCATCGCCTCCCTATCAAAAAGCCTGAATCCTGATGTGCTATCGTATATTTTTTGACCGGTTATAACCCTATTTATCCAATGAAAGTAATTAATGCCTAATCTTCTGGTAAAAGAAGATTGAAAACCCTTCTTTTCTATAAATCTTGATCCTATGATGATATTAGCGTGAGTTTCGGCTTCATAGGAGATGATTTTAGTAATTTCTTTAGCCGGATGTTGTCCGTCTCCATCTAATTGAATGGCAAAATCAAAATTATTTTCATAGGCATAAATTAAACCTGATTGTACAGCACCACCAATCCCTAAATTAATGGGTAGGTCTAACATTTTTACATTCTTTGATTTTACAACTTCTTTTGTTTTATCTGTAGAACAATCATTTACAACCAAAATATCTAAAATATAGAATTCGGGGATTATTAATTCTTTAAGGTCTTTTAAAACATTAGCTATGGAAGCCTCCTCGTTATAACAGGGAATTACGACTAAAACCTTTTTATTCATATTTGGAAGTGGGAGTTAATTTTAGATTTCATCATAAGAATAAATAACCGCACTTAAAAAATTGATTATTTAGAAAATTTAATTAACTGTTTAAATATAATCAATGATAATAAATTTTGATTTAAATATTTCTTTAGAATCAATTTTACGTTTAATATTTTAAATGGATACTTCTATTTACACTTTCTATTATTTAGATAATGGTGGTAAATAATCCATGGGCACACTATCAGCAATTTTTTCCCAAGCCCAGGTTCCTTCAAAAAGTAAAGATTTAGGATTAAAAATTGCACCATTCGCATAAAAATAAACAGGTTTAATTAATAAATTTAAAAGTGACAATTGATGGGTTTTAAATTTTTCTAATCGAGGAATTCCTGCTTTAAAACTATTTCCCATTGTAATATCTGGTTTTTCATTTTGATATTCTACTGTTAAAATATTTTGAAAATTGATGTATTTGATATTTTTATTTTTTTGATATACTAGTGTATCTGTCAAAATGGAATCTCCTGTAAAAGTGATGATTTGCCTGGCAACTCTACTTTTGCTTATCCAAAAATTTAAAGAATCTTGATATTCTTTTTCGTTTGGATAATAATCGACTTCATGTTTAAATAGTTTTATTTTTTCTTTAATCAAACTATCTGGCAAACGAGTTTTATTTTCTTGTTTAATTAATTCATAAATATTAAAACCCTCTTTTTGAGAACTGCCTTGAAACAAAGATTTAAAAAAATGTTGTATAGAACCGTTATAGGCAACTAATCTTGCTTTTTCCCATTTAGATTTTTTACTTTCACTCCCTTTTAAATCTTTAAAATATGGATAGCCTTCGTAGTAAACAATATTGGTTTTATAATCTAACTGAAAATTTTTGACCAGATATTTTATTTCGTAGCCTAATGCTTTATTTTCTACAATTAGAAGCTCACTGCAATCTACATATAGCACATTTTCGTCTTTATTGTAATTAACATTTAAAACATTAGGATTTAATAATTTGCACATTGCTGCGTTAGGAGTTGTTCCTAAAAAGAAATCTTCAAAAATTTTGATATACTTTTCTCTGTTTGGATCAGGACGCACCACAACCTCGTTTAATGAAATGGTATTTTCTTCAAGCGATACAGCAATTGATAAATTTTTATCAACTACAGTTAAGTTTTTAGTAAAAGGTTTATAGCCAGTGGCTTTAATCAAAACATCAAAATTGCCAACAGGTAAATTTAGATTAAAATACCCTTCAGCATTTGTAGAGGTGGCAATTTTATAACCGCTTATAAATACACCTGTACCGGGTAAAACTTCTCCCTTTTTATCAGTTACTTTTCCTGATATTAAATACTTTTGTTGCGCAAAAGATATAAACGGCAAAAAAGAAATGAGTAGAAAGGAAAAATATAATTTCATCTTCTCAAATCAACTAATTTTTTTCTTAATAATAAAAATTCAAATTATTTATTCAGGTCTTTTTCCATGCAAATGCTGTTTAAAACTCCAGCATATTGCCCATAATTAGGAATCAATTTATAACCATTTTTTTGGTAAAGTTTAATTGCGGATTGCTGCTTTTGGCCCGTTTCTAAAACACATTTAGTAAAATCAAATTCTTTTGTCCAGTTTTCTAGCTCTTTTAAAATTAAAGATGCAGCACCCTTTCCTCTATAATTTTCAACAACAAACATCCTTTTAATTTCATAAACTCCTTTGGTATATTCCTTTATCGCTCCGCATCCAATTGCAATATCTGCATCGTAACAAACAACCACATTTTTAATAAAATCTATTTTATTAAATTGAGCATAAAAGGCATGTTCTTCTCCATCAATATCATTTAAATAGAGATCTAACAAGACAACTAAATTTTTGAAGTCTGGATGATTTGCGTCTGTTTTTATACAATTCATTTTAACCTAAAATTATTTTTGTTTTACCATCACTCCATTTATCATGAATGTTGATCCAGATTTTGCTTCTATGTTGTAAACTTTTTGGCTGCCTTCTGTAAATTCATTTTGTAAGAGTACTTTAAATTCCTCCATCTTCCCACTATTTTCATTTAGGCAATAAACTTTTTCACCAACTTTTATTTCCCCTATTTTTTTATTACCATCATTTGTTAACATGGGATGATTTGGTGTAGCTTTTACAGTTTTGGTGGTTAATAAAATTTGATCGTCTTTAATGTTTTCATGAACTAAAACTAACTGAGTAACCGCATAGTTCTTGGCATCGTGTACCATCAATTTTTCTACCTTAACAATATTTTTTTGATGAGTTTTTGTGTCAATGCTAATTACTTCATCGCCAGATTTTATTTCTTTAAGCATTTTTGTCCCTCCATTTTTCATGCTTACTAATTGTTCGCCAGGGAAACAAATATCATTGCCATAAGTAGCATGTTCATCTGTTGCTTTACCACCATTAATATTTTTATATTGTTGAAATGCCAATTCTCTTGACAGTACATAAGAAAGCTTTAACACAAAATTAGATTCTACTTTATCTATGGCGTGTATATCTTCAAAATATTGATTCCAAACCTTTCCATCGGCGGTGAAATTTGGTACTAATGCTTTATATACTTTTGCTTTTTCATTGGTATAAAAAACCATTAAACCTAATTCTTGCATTCCATCTTTTGCTACCAGTTTGTATAAATCTATTCGTTTTTTTAAACCATCATCGCCAGTAATAAAAATAGGTTTTTTTGCTTCATACCGGTCTAATATATAAGCGTTTTCAAACTTCACATAAGTATCATTGTCTAAATTCTCAATAATATAATTTTTAGCTTTTTGATATTCATTTAAGGTAATTGCCCTTGGATTAATGTTTTGGGCAATAGCTGAAAGGGATATAAAAGTGATTATTAAAAATGTAAAAATACGGTTCATATATAAAGTATATAAATTAAGAAATTTGTTTAAAAGCATCGGCGAAAGCTTGCATTTCTGGAAGTGTTCCTACACTTACTCTACAAAAATGTTGGTTTTTAAATTCCCAATTTCTTACGCTAACACCACGTTTCATCATTTCGCCAACAAACTTTTTACCTTCCATTTTAATAGGAAACATTACAAAATTTGCCGCAGATGGAATATAGGTGTAACCCTCATTTTTTAACGTTTTGTATAAAAAATCTTTAGATGCAAAAGTCTTTTTCTTAGCATCGTCTAAAAATTCTCTATCTTGATAAGAAGCAATTGCCGCCATTAAAGAAGTGGCCGAAACAGACATAGCTCCGTTTGTATATTTTCCCAATGTTTCAATCATTTTTGGTTGTGCAATTGCATATCCAACCCTTAAGCCTGCAAAGCCATAAAGTTTAGAAAAAGTACGGGCAATAATTACGTTTTGTCCTTTTTTAATAGCAGATATTAGTGTTGCTGATTGGGGATCGTCCAGATAATCTATATAAGCTTCATCAATAAATACAGGAACTTTTGCAGAAACACGATCTACAAAATCTCTTAATTTTTGTGCATCAACCACAGTAGCGGTTGGGTTGTTTGGGTTGCAGATGTAAACTAGCTTGGTTTGGTCGTTTACCTTTTTCTCCATAGCGTCTAAATCCAATTTAAACGCTGTAGTTAATGGCACTTGGATAATTTCTGCACCATAATCTTCTGCGGTAGAAGGTAAATCTGCATAACTAGGGTCTCCTGTAATTATGTTTCCACCCTCTTTGGTGAAATGCATAGCGGCAGCTCTAAGTATGGGGCTACTTCCTGCATCAATCATAATTTGCTCGGGTTTTATACCCTCAAAAACTGCAATCTTATTAAAAAGTTCTTCAAAATGAAAAAATGGATATTGGTAACTTTTATCCATAGCATCAACAATTGCTTTTTTGGCTTTGGCCGATGGACCAAACGGATTTTCATTGGCAGATAATCGAGCTTTGATTTCGGGAGGTAATCCTGCTATAACAGATTGCTCCGACTCAAAGAAAATTTTCTTAGATGCTACTTTTACAGTTTTTGATTTTGCTAAAGCAGATGTAATAGACCCAGAGAAAAAAGTTATTCCTCCAGCAATAAAAGCACTAGATTTAATCCAGTTACGCCTGTTGATTGAGTTTGCCATGTATTTTAGTTTAGTTTATTTTCAATTCTTAAAAAGCTTTAATTAATTTATAACAAATTGCAGGAGAACCATTTGATTATTTTATTATCATTCTTCTACTTTTTTATAGATTTCTTTTTTTTCATTCATCCTATTATTAATATCCATTACCACACTTCTCGCAGACTCAAATGCACCTGCCATCCATGAGTTTAGGTAGGTCATATGTTCTCCGGCAAAATAAACTTGTTTTTCTGGTTTTAACAATGGTTTATAAATGCTTTCTCGGGTTTCCGAACTGTATAATGCCCAACCTCCTAAATTGTGAACGGTTTTTTGCCAATTAACAGAAAATGAGTTTTCAAATTCTTTTGGATATTGAGGATGTATTAAGGCGCCTTTTTCTAATGCTAATTTTTCTCTATCTGTATAAGATAAATTACCCACTTCAATGGCTTTATCATTAAAATTATAATAACCTAAAAGCACTCCTTTTTTTGATTGATAATCATTAGATGGGTAAAAAATTTGTGTCAATTGGTTATTAGTATGCGTTATTCCTCCATAAATTTGTTCGTCTTCCTCCCAAAACCTACGCTTAAATTGTAAACCTATTTTCCCTGTGTTTATGTAAGTTGCATAATCAATAGCTCTACTAATATTTGAAGAAAAATTATGTTCTAAATTACTTAAGACTTTAAGAGGGATGGTGCAAATACAAATGTCTGCTTCTATTTCCTTTGCTCCGTTAGCATCTTTATAACTCACTTTAACACTATTTTCAAGATTTTTGATTGTTGTGACTTCTGCACTTTTCTTAATTAAATTCCCAATTTTAGCTTCTAAAGCAGATGCAATTTTATCCATACCCCCAACCGCCTGAAACATAGTCATTTGCAATTCGTAAGTGTATTCTGCAACATTATAAAAATCAGGATCTGCTAATCCAGAAGATAAAATATCTGTTAAAGGATGAGCGTTTCCAATTGTGCCAGATTGATTTTTAGCATATGGTGCAGTTATGTAACCTCTTCTGGCAGAGGCTTTATAAAGATTATCAATATCTAATCCACCTTCTGCTCTTAGATATTCTAACACTTTTTCTACATCATCTTTACTTAAATCTAAATCAAGTTTATCTTGATTAATAGATTTATAAAGCAATTCGCTCATATAGCCACGCATATCATTATGCACTTCCCTAACCTTAATTTTTTTATTGGATAAAGGACCTTTACCCTCGGCAAAATAATAGGAGCCCTCGTTTATGTTATTATAAATTTGTAAGGGCACATTTAATTCTTTGCAATATTGTAGGGTTAGTTGGTGATGATGCGGAATGCGGCTTGGACCTGCATTAAAATATTGTCCTTCATCAAATTTAGAAATTTGCTTGGTGCTATCAATTTCTTGGTTATAACTGCCTTTTCTAACACTCCAACAGCGCCCACCGGTTCTATCTCTAGCTTCCAAAATAGTACAGTCATAACCTAATTTTTGGAGTTCATAAGCGGCTGTCATTCCACAAAGCCCGGCTCCTAAAATCACTATTTTTTTACCTTTAATTTCACTTTTAGGCTCAAAAGAATAAGACGGCGAAGGTTTTAGCATCCCTAAAGCCATTAATGCAGGGTAAGTGCCGCCTAAAAGCATCCCACTTTTGCTTAAAAAACCTCTTCTACTTAAATTTTTCAATAATTTTTACATATTTTAACTTTAAATGTATGTTTTTTTATTCATTTTTATGCTAATAGTATATATAATTTGATTTATCACAATAAAATGGGTGTATTTTTTATAAAAAATTATGTCATTTTATTAATTAAACAAAAATTATCAGGTAAGATTTAAAATTCTAAACTTTTCAATTCTCTTAAAAGATTATATTTAATCAATTATTTATTATGGAATAGCAATTGCAATCTTATATATATGAAATCATTTGATATTGATAATATCCCAAACCAGGAAGGTAAAGTTGCCATAGTTACAGGAGCAAACTCTGGATTAGGTTTTGAAACAACAAGAGGATTAGTGAAAAAAGGTTTTTTAGTTATCATGGCTTGTAGAGATTTAAAAAAAGCACATTTAGCTCATAATAAAATAATAAAGGAATTTGCTAGTGCAGATTTAAAAATCTTACATATTGATACTTCATCATTAAAATCTGTTAGGGCTTTTGCTAATGAATTTCTGCAGCACTATCAAAAATTGGATTTATTAATAAACAATGCTGGTATAATGGTTCCACCATATTCTTTAACAGAGGATGGTTTTGAAAGTCAGTTGGGCACAAATTATTTAGGGCATTTTTTGCTTACAGGATTGTTATTAGGAGTCTTAGAAAATGCTGAAAATAGTAGAGTGATTACCCTTAGTAGCATTGCTCATAAAAGAGGAAAAATAGATTTTGAAGATTTGCATTTTAAAAAGCATAATTATAAAAAATGGGATGCTTACGGCCAAAGTAAGTTAGCTTGTTTAATGTTTGCCTATGAATTGGATAGAAGATTAAAAGTTAAAGGTTCTAAAATTATGTCAGTTGCTTCACATCCTGGTGTTTCTTTAACTAACCTATGGAATTATATGCCCAGAGGTTTTAGTTTGATTAGTCCATTATTTAATTTATTTCTTAGCCAAAGTGCAGAAGATGGTGCAAAACCAACACTACTGGCTGGGCTAGATATAAATGTAAAAGGGGGAGAATATTTTGGACCTACTGGTTTTAATGAAATGAAAGGAGAGCCAGGTAAAGTATTTAGCACTTTGCTTTCAAAAAATAAAGAAATTGCTAAAAAGTTATGGTCGGTTTCTGAGGAATTAACAGGTATAAATTACCTTGATTAATTCTTGAGTAAAATAAAGAAGATTATTAAAAGAACTAATATTTTTGGTTCGCTAAAAATTTAGAATTAGTATCAAAACATATTTAATTGTAAAAAAGATATTTTTTAAAAGACTTTTAAATCTCTTTTAAAAACATCAAATACTTTATCTTCATAAATAAAAGTATCTGCCAAATTTTTCATTTTAGTTTTTATTTCTTTTAATGATAGTTTAACATTTGGGGTAAATTTATTTATTTCTGTTATTGCTTTAACATCATGAATAAAATTAGTCTCTTTAATTAATTTTTCCATACAAATTAACTCTAATCCTTGATCTTTTAAATTCCCACTTTCTGCAATTAACCAGCTTAAAGCATAAAATGCCGATTCAGAAAATTCAATCGCATCTAAATCTGCTTTATTTTTAGGTAGTTTATTAAACGGACTATCCATTACTTTTTTGGTTAGATATTTTTTGAAATTACTAGTTTTTTCATCTTTTTTTAATTGAATTAAACCATTTAAAGCTTGTGCACTAATACTAATCCACCTTATCTTTCTTCTAAATTCATGTACTCCTTCTTCTATTTTATCAAAATTTATTTTTTCTGATTTATAGTCTTTTAAAATGCTTTTTATCTCTTTAAGTAAAGCTTTAGAAACTGCTTTTTTCTCTTTTTCAGGATCTAACCAATTAACTTTATTTAATTGATTAATAATTTTATCTATCTCAATTTTTTTCTCATTAGTCCAATCACCATCAATTAATAAAGTGTTTAAATTATTGAGCTCGTTCTGATAATGCTGAAATAATTGATTTAAGAATACGATAGGACAGTTTTTGGTATCAGAAAATATTTTGTGAAGAGAATCATAATAATCTATTTTACCTAATTGATCTTCTAAAGATTTAAATTTTATCTGAAGTTTTTTAAATAGCTTTTTATTACTTATGCTTTTATAAATGCTACACAAAGCTTCCAAATAAAAAAAATGTTGTCTCGCTTCAGATTGGTAATAAGCGAGTGGAATGTTTTCCTGAGATGTAGCTTTTGAAATAATTAAGCTTAATTTTTGTAAAGGGATTAAAAATCTTTTAACACTATCATTATTTCTATTAAGCACTTTTTTTATCATGTGGTAATTTAATAATTGTTATTTATTAATCTATAATTATGACTTGGTATAATGTTTGGTTTTAATGTAACGTTGTTATTAAACTACCATATAGCCATGAAAAAAATTAATAAAAGACTGTATTTATATATTCTCATTTTAATATCCTTTAGTATTTGCTCTTTTGTAAATATCAAAATAACACAAAAAGAAGATTCAATTTTAGGTAAGTGGGAAGAAGAAAGCGGTGTTAGAACCATTGAGATTTTTAAATCAGGTAACGAATATTTTGGCAAAATTCTCACTAATAAACATCAAGAGGAGGATCAATTAACTCCCGGAACTATTATGATGGACAATTTTACTTTTAATAAGGACGAAGATAATTGGGAGGGAAAAGTTGTAATTCCATCAAAAGACATGAATATTAATTGCAAAATAATTTTAGAAAATGAAAATCAGATAAAATCTATTGCTAAAATTGCTTTTATAAGTAGGTCTAAAACTTGGAATAGGATAAAGTGAAGCAAACTTGATTTATAAAAATTAATAGAAGTTTTTGAATGTATTTTTAAAATGATTTTATAAGTTTAGTTTATATTTACATTCTAATATATAAGCCTATTTTATGAATTATACTTTGCACCAACTTCAAGTATTTTTAAAAATTACCCAAACAAAAAGTATTACTAAAGCTGCAGCCGAGTTACATTTAACGCAGCCTGCAGTTTCTATTCAGCTTAAAAATTTACAAGATCAATTTGCCATTCCTTTAACAGAAATTGTAGGACGGCAACTTTATGTAACTGATTTTGGTAAAGAGATTGCCCAAGCTGCAGAAAATATTCTTAATGAGGTCCATGCTATAAATTATAAAACTTTAGCTTTTAAAAATCAATTAGCTGGTAGGTTAAAACTCTCTGTAGTTTCTACCGGTAAGTATGTTATGCCCTATTTCTTAACCAATTTTTTAAAGCAAAATGCGGGTATAGAGTTGGTTATGGACGTTACTAACAAAGCTAAAGTGTTAGAAAGTTTGGAAAATAATGAAGTTGATTTTTCTTTAGTTTCCATATTACCAGAAAAACTAAAAATTTTATCTGTTGCCTTGATGAAAAACCAATTGTATTTAGTAGGCAACACAGAAAGGATTTTTGATAGAAAACAGAATGACATAAATTTATTAGAAGAGTTGCCATTAATTTACAGAGAAGCGGGTTCTGGTACCAGATTTACAATGGAGCAGTTTATAAAAAACAATAATTTGCATGTTATTAAAAAGATGGAATTAACATCTAATGAAGCAGTAAAACAGGCTGTAATTGCAGGTTTGGGCTATTCAATAATGCCAATAATTGGAATTAAAAACGAGCTGAAAAATAATGTTTTGCAAATAATCCCGATAAAAAGATTTCCAATATTATCAGAATGGAATATGATTTGGCTAAATAATAAAAACTTATCGCCTGTTGCAACTGCCTTTTTAGAATTTGTTAAAATAAACAAAGAGCAAATCATGAAAGAAAAATTTGATTGGATGAACGATTATCTTGCTTAATTAAGTTTTTTTTCTAGCGTACTAAAAATTAAATCAACTAAAAAATTTCTTACATGTTTTATGTTTTTTTCTGTACCAAAATCAGTTAAAGAAGGTAAATTATTCATAAAAAAATCTTGATAATGTGCCATTTCTATCATAGTAGTAGCTAATGATCTGGGATATACATAGCTAGGATTATATTCTATAAAAATCTGACTAATACGGCTACAAAGATTTTTGTAAGGCATAAATAATTGTTCTTTATTATCTTCAGAAACATTTTTTGTTAAATAAACTTTTGAAGATTCTGAAATGATGATTTCATGTAAATCTTCTAAATTTATATCCTGACTAGCATGGTTAACATCTAACTGCCAAGTTAAAATTTGAATAGTAATCTTAATTTTTTTATCAGCATCTGTTAGGTTGTTTGTGTTAAACATTACTTGGTAATCTAACCAATGCCAATACCATGAAACTATATAATTAAGTAATCTTAATTTATTCTCAAAATACCTGTAAATAGTTGCTTCTGTGGTGCCTATCTCTTCTGCTAACTTTTTAAATGTGAACATTTCAAATCCAATCTTTCTAATTAAGCTGGTGCCATTAGAGACTATTTTTTTTCCAATCTCACTTTGATCTGGATCTTTCAGATAAAGCTTTTCATTCATTTTAGGATGTAATTGCC
The DNA here is from genome assembly GCA_038237895.1 of Sphingobacteriales bacterium. Lineage (GTDB taxonomy): Bacteria > Bacteroidota > Bacteroidia > Sphingobacteriales > Sphingobacteriaceae > Pseudopedobacter. Next base: position 53,797 of record JBBRYE010000002.1, read on the forward strand.
ATTCCATTTCAACAGGTATTTAAAACAAATATAAGATATACCGTCATAAAAATATCATTTACTTTTTTCTGTAATAGTATTACTATTATTTATAATGTAATTTTATATTTTTGAAGAAGTTATACATATTTTTATGATAAATAGTAATTCTTTAAGGGCAGCAATAAAAAAACTATTTCAATTAATTAACCTAGAGAAGGCTGAGATTAAAAATATTTATATCTATGCTATTTTAAATGGTGCCATTATTCTATCCCTTCCGTTGGGCATCCAAGCTATTATTAACCTGATGTTTGGGGCAATGGTTAGTACTTCGTTAATTGTAATGATTTTTTTGGTAGTGTTTGGGGTATTTATGAACGGAATATTTCAAATCAAACAAATGCGTGTTGTAGAGAGTTTGCAACAGCGCATTTTTACTCGCCTAACTTTTGGGTACGCTTATCGGATACCTAAAATTAATTTACAAAGTATTGATAAGTATTACCTTCCCGAGTTAGTTAACCGTTTTTTTGACACTGCAACATTACAAAAAGGGCTTTCAAAGTTATTGTTAGACTTACCAACGGCTACTATCCAGGTTTTATTTGGATTAATATTATTAGGATTTTACCATCCCATATTCATCTTATTTGGTGTTCTTTTACTAATTGTAGGGATTGTAATATTTTATTTAAGTAGTTCAAAAGGTTTTAATTCTAGTATACAAGAGTCGGATTTTAAATACCAAGTAGCCCATTGGTTAGAGGAGTTGAGCAGATGTATCAAAACTTTTAAATTTAACCAGCAAACAGATTTACATTTAAAAAAAACAAACGATTTAGTTTCAGGATATTTAACCTCAAGAAACAAACATTTCTCGGTTTTACTATTTCAATATAGGGTTATAATAGGGTTTAAAGTAATTGTTACTGCAGCTATGTTAATTGTAGGTGCTTTTTTATTCATTAATCAAATTATTAATCTTGGGCAATTTATAGCTACAGAAATTATCATTATAACAATTATAAACGCAATGGAAAAGCTAATTATAAGTTTAGAAGTTGTTTATGATGTATTAACATCGTTAGAAAAAATAAATAAAGTGTTAGAAAAACCACAAGATAAAGAAGATGATGCGCTTATCAATTTAGAGAATTGGGAAATAACCAGAGGCATCAATGTTGAAGCAAAAAATTTAACTTTTGGTTTTGAGGGAGAGGGTTTAATATTAAAGGATGTTAATTTTTCTATTAATGCGGGTGAGAAAATTTGTATAAAAGGTATACATGCCTCTGGCAAATCTACATTAATTAAAACCTTAACAGGGATGTGGCCCAACTATAACGGAAAACTTACCATCAACAATATCCCCCTTCGTAATTTATCTCCATCGGTTTTGCACCAAGAAGTTTCTTTTTACTTAACCGAAGATGAGTTATTTTCTGGTACCTTATTAGAAAACATCACCTTAGGAAAAAAGGATGTAAATTTTAACGAACTGCAAAGCATTATTGATTTGGTAGGTTTAAGCGATTTTGTATCCAATAAAAGCAAAGGCTTAGATATTTTAATAGATCCGCAGGGTAAAAAACTATCAAATAATATTGCCCAAAAAATATTATTGGCCAGATGTTTTTATAAGAAACCCTCTCTTTTACTTATAGAAGATGGATGGATGTACATTGATGAGGAATCTAAGAACAGAATTATCAATTTTCTCACATCAAAAAATAATTTATTTACACTTATTGCCATTAGCGATGATGAGGGTTTTATGGCAAAATGCGATAGAACTTATGTAATGGATAAAGGAAATATTATTTAATTAAATTATGTTTTTACAAAATAATATTAATAACGATAAAATGATGGAGTTTGATGCTTTTGCAGAAGTAATCAAACAACGTAAATCTAATAGTTTGGGTAAAATTTTTCTTATTACAGCCGGATTTTGCCTATTTATACTTTTACTTCCATGGACACAAAATATTAAATCAAAGGGTTTAGTTTCTACTTTAAGTCCAAATCAAAGACCACAACAAATTAATAGTATTATCGCAGGTAGAATCGAAAAATGGTATATCCAAGACGGGCAAAAAGTAAAAAAAGGAGATACTTTACTAAGGATTAGCGAAATTAAAGAAGATTATTTAGATGCTGATTTATTAAGTAGAGTAAACGATCAAATAAGTGCAAAAAGTGATGCTATGGATTTTTACTCGCAAAAAGCCAACACTGCAACACAACAACAAAACGCCCTAAATCAATCATTAAAATTCAAGTTAGAACAAACTAAAAATAAGCTTAAGCAATATACATTACAAGTTCAATCTGATAGTGTGAGCTATGTTGCGGCAAACAATCAGTTTAATATTTCAAAAGAACAATTAGATAGGCAGAAAAAACTATTTGATGCTGGGTTAAAATCATTAACAGATTTTGAACAAAAGCAACAATACCTTCAAGAAGCTTTAGCGAAAAGAATAAGTACAGAAAATAAATTTTACAACGGCAAAAACGAATTGCTTAATATAAAATTAGATTTATTGGCAGCACAACAAGAATATTTTGAAAAGATATCTAAAACTGATGGAGATAAGTTTACGGCTTTATCTCAAGTTTCAGCAAGTGAAGGAGAAGTGGCAAAACTTAAAAATCAATATGCTAATTATAAAAAAAGACAGGGTTTTTACATCATAACAGCACCGCAAGATGGACAAATAATGAGATCTATTAAGGCGGGAATTGGCGAAACTGTAAAAGAAGGCGAGCAATTGATGCAGATTGTTCCAGATTCTTTTAATCCTGCGGTAGAGATGTTTATTAGCCCTTTAGACTTATCCTTAATTAGTGTTGGAGAGAATGTTCAGATTCAGTTTGATGGCTTTCCGGCAATTGTATTTTCGGGTTGGCCCGATGCTTCGTATGGAATTTTTAAAGGTAAAGTTGTCGCCATTGATCAATCTATTAATAATGATGGACAATTTAGGGTTTGGGTTGCTCCATCAGGAAAAAAATGGCCTAAAGCAATAAGATTTGGATCTGGAACTCAAAACATTACTTTATTAAAAGATGTGCTTTTAGGTTATGAACTATGGCGACAAATAAACGGCTTCCCTCCAGATTTTTATAAAGCACCAAAAATGAATAACCAAGGTAAAGATGAAAAGTAAAATTATCTATTTATGCCTGTTTTTTCAGTTTATAACTGTTTATAATTACGCTCAAGATACTTTAGCTTATAAAGGATTTTTATCAATAGTAAAAACTTATCATCCTATTGCCCAACAAGCAAATTTGTTAGACAATTTAGCCAAAGCAAAAAGAACAAAGGCAATTGGAGGCTTTGATCCTAAATTAGAAGCTGGTTTTGATCAAAAATATTATGATGGAACAGAATATTACACCTTTTTTACTCCTCAATTAAAATTACCTTTATGGTATGGTGTAGAATTAAAAGGCTCTTTTTCTGAAGCAGAAGGAGCATACTTAAATCCAGAAAGTAAAATTCCAAAAGAAGGGTTAGGATATGCTGGTATAAGTTTTGAATTAGGTAAAGGTCTTTTTATTGATGAGCGAAGAGCCGCAATTAAACAAGCTCAAATTTTTTCAGAATCATCTAAAAACGAGCAAGTAAGAATTTTAAATGATTTGTTTTTAGATGCTGGAACCCAGTATATAGATTGGCAAAACAAACATCGGGTTTTAAAGATTTATCAAAATGCAGTAGAACTAGCTAAAACAAGATTTGAAGCTGTTAAATTAAGTTTTAAAAATGGAGATAAACCAGCCATAGATACAGTAGAGGCAATATTAATTGTTCAACAAAGAGAATCATCCTATCAACAAGCAAATCTTGATTTAAAAAGCAGCCAGTTTTTGTTAAGCAATTTTTTGTGGCTTGCAAATAACCAATCTATTGATGCCAATAAGTTATCAATTATTCCTCAAGATTTATTAGTGCAGCCTTTAATGCCTAATGCTCTAATTGAAAACAACCCAAAATTATTAAGTTATAATTTTAAAATTAAAGATTTAATTGTTGAGCGTAGGTTAAAAAGCGAAAATTTAAAACCAAATATAAGTTTGCAATTGGGCGTTTTAAACCAAGGACAATCGTTATTAAGAAATATAAATGCTAATTATTGGCAAAATAATAATAAAGTAAATATCGGATTTTCTATGCCTCTTACTTTCGCAAAAGCAAGAGGCGAATTAGCGGAAGCTAAAATTAAAATCAAACAAACAGAGTTAGAGCAAATTTTATTAAAAAAAGAATTACAAAATAAAATGGAGCAAAACAATTTTGAGATTTTAACGCTCCAAAATCAACTCCAATTATTAAATAGAACCTATAATTCTTCCTTGCAACTTTTACAAGGAGAAGAATTAAAGTTTAAACTTGGGGAAAGCTCTTTATTTTTAATAAATTCTAGAGAAAGTAAACTGTTAGAAGTAAACGAAAAGGTATTAGATACTGAATTTAAATTAGAAAAAGCTAAAATTAAAAGTTTGTGGATTTCTGGTACTTTATATCAAAATATCTAAACATTAAGATGATGCTAAAGATGTAGCTCACATTGTAGAAAGTTTTAAAAATTAAAATAGAATTATATACTAGAAATTGCTTCTAAAATAACTTTGCAAGAAAACTCAATTTCTTCATTGGTGATAATTAGTGGTGGTGCAATACGCATAGCAGTATCGCAATGTAAAAACCAATCTATAATTACCCCATTTTCTACACATATTTTACTGATTTTTTCTACCTGAGTAAAAGAATCTAATTGAATGCAAAGCATTAAACCAATTCCTCTTATTTCTTTTATTTTTGGATGAATTAATAAAGACCTGAAAAGTTTTTCTTTTTCAAAAATATCAGCTAATAAATTTTCATCAATAATTGTATTTAAGGTAGCCAAACCAGCAGAACAACTTACCGGATGCCCACCAAAAGTAGTGATATGCCCCAAAATTGGATTATCTTTTAAAACATCCATTATTTCTTTTGAGGATATAAATGCACCAATTGGCATTCCTCCGCCCATTCCTTTTGCTAGTAATAAAATATCAGGGATGACATCAAAATTTTCAAAAGCAAACATTTTACCAGTTCTCCCAAAACCTGTTTGTATTTCATCAAAAATTAAAAGTGTTCTGGTTTCATCACATTTTTTACGGAGTGCTTTTAAATATTTTTTGTTAGGTACTCTAACACCAGCTTCACCTTGTATGGTTTCAAAAATTACAGCGGCAGTTTGGTTGGTGATTATACCTAAATCGGCGTAAGCATTAATATTTATAAAACTAATATCTGGTAATAACGGACGGTAGGCTTGTTTATATTCTTCATTTCCCATAACGCTTAAAGCGCCATGCGTACTTCCATGGTAGGAGTGATGAAAAGCTACGATATGAGAACGATTTGTATATTTCTTAGCTAATTTTAAAGCACCTTCTGTGGCTTCTGCACCAGAATTTGTAAAATAAACAGATGATAAATTTTGTGGTAAAACTGATGTTAATTTTTGCGCAAATAGCACTTGTGGAGCTTGGATATACTCGCCATAAACAGTTAGATGCAAATATTTATCAACCTGATCTTTTATAGCTTTAACCACATTTGGATGCCGATGACCTAAATTACTTACCGCAAAGCCCGACACTAAATCCAAATATTTTTTTTCTGATTTATCATAAAGATAACAAGCTTCGGCTTTTTCAATTTCTAAAAGTCGAGGAAAATCTGAAGTTTGAGCTGTATTTAAAAGGAATAGTTGTTTGTGACTTAACATGATGAGCAAAGATAATTTATTTAAGAAAAGGGATTGTAGCGTTTTTGTTTTTGTTGAATAAGAAATAAAAGCGTAATTTTAAATATGGCAGCAAAACTAGTGGATGAAGATAATGTCCCTTTTGAATTAATCTTAAAAGCAGTTTCAGAAAATTCTGAAAAAGTTTTGCGAATTGTTGATGCCATGAATTTGGGAAGGTCTGTAGTTAAAGATGATGGCGTTTATAGAATTTTTGCAGATGGAACTGAAGAAAAAATAGCTTCTGGAGAATTTAAACGAAACAAAGCCGATAAATTAGTTTATAATTTATAATGGCACAGCCAAAACTTAGGATTTTCGCAGGTCCAAATGGTTCGGGAAAATCAACTTTGTTTGATGCTATAAAAGATGTTTATTTCTCCACACAAATTTTTATCAATGCAGATTTAATAGAATCTCAATTCCAGAAAAATAATTTCATAGATTTAAGTGATTTTGGATTAGAAATATCTAATGATACTTTTATTTCTTTTGTTGTAAATCAAGGAATTTATAAAAAAGAAAAATTTGATTTTTCTACATGGAATTTAGAAATAATTAATAATGTTATTGTTAGTTCTAACTCTCTAAGAAAGGATATTTATAATTCTTACCATTTCGCCATTATTTCTGACTTTTTAAGGATAAATTTAATCAAAGAAAAAGTTTCATTTTCTTTTGAAACAGTATTTTCTCATCCTTCCAAACTAGATTTAATAAGCACCGCTAAAAATAACGGATATAAAGTTTATCTGTATTTTATCGGAACTGAAACCCCTCTGATAAATGAAGAAAGAATTTTAGACAGAATTAAAAAGGGAGGTCACCAAGTTTCAAAAGAGAAGATTTCCGAAAGATATTATAGAACTATGGAACTTCTTTTTAAGATGTTAAAATCAGTAGATGAGGTTTATTTATGGGATAACTCATTGAAAAAACATGAATTTATTGGTTCTTTAATAAAGAATAATTTAAGTTTTGATACCAATCTATTTCCAAATTGGATAGATAAATATCTCATAGAAAAATTATAAATTCTTCTTTATATTCATCTGACGATTAATCTTTATTTTTCAATAAATTTGTATCCTCTTGAAAGATATACTTTTAATAACTCCGCCTTTTACACAATTAAATACGCCTTACCCAGCAACGGCTTATTTAAAAGGCTTTTTGAATACCAAAAATATCACTTCTTTTCAGATGGATTTGGGAATGGAAGTAATATTAGAAATCTTCTCTAAAAAGGGTTTAAAAGAAATATTTGATTTTGCCTCCAATAAAAATCAAATCAAAACTGAAAATGCCAAGCGTATCTATGCTTTAAAAGAAGATTATCTTCAAAACATAGATCAAGTTATTTTATTCTTACAAGGAAAAAACCAAACGTTTGCAAGGCAAATTTGCATAGATGATTTTTTACCTCAAGCTTCCCGTTTCCAATCTTTAGATGATTTAGAATGGGCCTTTGGTAATATGGGTGTTCAAGATAAAGCCAAATATTTAGCTACATTATTTTTAGAAGACATCTCTGATTTTATAATTGAGTGTGTTGATGAAAATTTTGGTTTTAGCCGATATGCGGAACGTTTGGGCAGAAGTGCCAATGCTTTTGATGAGTTATATAATGCACTTTCTGAAGATTTAAGCTATATCGATAAAATCACTTTAGAACTTTTGGAAAAAACAATACAAAAAGTAAATCCACAACTCGTTTGTTTTTCCGTCCCATTTCCAGGTAATTTATATAGCTCTTTTAGGTGTGCACAACGCATAAAAAATAAATTTCCAACCCTAAAAATTGCAATGGGCGGCGGTTTTCCCAATACCGAATTGCGAAGTTTAAAGGATGAAAGGGTTTTTGGCTTTTTTGATTATATCACATTAGATGATGGAGAATTACCTATAGAACTATTATATACTAACCTTTCAATATCAAATGAAAAACTTAAATTATACAAAAGAACTTTTTTACTAAACGAGGGAAAGGTTTTTTACAATAATTTATCATTAAGAAAAGACTATCTGCAAAAAGATTTAGGAACTCCAGATTACTCTGATTTACAACTAGCCAATTACATTTCAGTTATTGAAATCGCAAATCCAATGCATAGTTTATGGAGCGACGGAAGGTGGAATAAACTCACTATGGCGCATGGTTGTTATTGGGGGAAATGTACTTTTTGCGATGTTTCTTTAGATTACATAAAACTTTACGAGCCTATTGCTGCGAGTTTGTTGGTGGATAGGATGGAGGAATTAATTGCTCAAACCCACGAAAATGGATTTCATTTTGTAGATGAAGCTGCGCCACCAGCATTAATGAAAGCTTTGGCTATAGAAATCATTAAAAGAAAATTAAAAGTTACATGGTGGACAAACATTAGGTTTGAGAAAAGTTTTACAAAACATACTTGTGTTTTACTAAAAAATTCTGGCTGTATAGCAGTTTCGGGAGGCCTGGAAGTTGCATCTGATAGGTTATTAGCCTTAATACAAAAAGGAGTTACCGTAGAGCAAGTTGCTAAGGTTACCAATCATTTTACTGAAACTGGGATTATGGTACATGCTTATCTAATGTATGGCTATCCAACGCAAACCATTCAGGAAACAGTAGATAGCCTAGAAATGGTACGGCAAATGTTTGAGTTAGGAATATTACAATCTGGTTTTTGGCATCAATTTGCATTAACGGCTCACAGTCCGGTTGGGTTAAATCCTGCAGAATATGGAATTATCCCAGAACAAAAACCAATTTCTTTTGCCCATAACGATATTCAGTTTAAAGACAAAACTGGTATAAATCATGATAAATTTAGCTTCGGTTTAAAAAAATCTTTATTTAATTATATGCATGGGATATGTTTTGATTTCCCTTTACAAGAATGGTTTGATTTTAAAATCCCTAAAACTAATGTTAAACCAGATTTTATTAAAAAAGCCTTAGAAGCAGATGTTTCTTTTACAGAAAAAGGGACTTCAAAAGTGATTTGGCTGGGTAACCCACCAACATCAAATAGTTTTACAAAATCAAAAAAGGGAAATTCTTGGGAAATGATGCAATTGGTTTTTCAGGATAGAAGAAGTAGTTTTGAAATTTCTTTAGATAAAAATAATGGAGAATGGTTATTAAATACCCTTGATAAAATCAAAATCCATCAAAAAGATATTCTTTTATATCATCAGCTTAAAGCTGATTATGAGACAACAAATGAGAATTTTGAGCTTTTTTGGTACTCTAAACCCATGAAAACTTTGAAAGAAAATGGATTGTTGGTGTTGTAATTAAATTTATTTTAAGCAATCCCCATTCTATTCGAATCAAATTTTAAAAGCGTAAAAAGTAAAATCGTGAAACTTAAAAGTGAAGATCCGCCGTAACTTAAAAACGGAAGAGGAATGCCAATAACAGGCATTATCCCAATTGTCATGGCTATATTAACAAAAAAGTGGCAAAAAATAATACACGCAACGGCATATCCATAAACTCTTCCTAAAGATGATCTTTGCCTTTCGGCAAGATGAATAATTCTCAGTAATAAAAAAACATAAAGACCAATTACCACAAAACTTCCCGCAAATCCCCATTCTTCACCTACGGTACAAAAAATAAAATCAGTGCTTTGCTCAGGTACAAAATTGAATTTTGTTTGTGTTCCCTGTAAATATCCTTTTCCTAATAAACCGCCAGAACCAATTGCAATTTTTGATTGATTTACATTATAACCAACGCCCCTAAGGTCATTTACTTTGCCTAAAATTAAATCTATCCTTACTTTTTGATGAGGTTTTAAAATGCTGGTATAAACAAAATCTACACTAAATATAAAAAGTAATGAAAGTATAAAACCTGAGACAAAAACTGTAATGAGATTTCTGTTTTTTCTAAATAGATAAATTAAAATAGCAGCTACTGTAAACAGACCAATAATTATATATAGCTTAGGGTATAGCAGCGTAAGCACAAATAACAAAACCATAACAGCACCTCCTATTAAAAAGTAAGGAGATAATCCTTCGCGATAAAGCACAAAAATTAAAGAGATAAACACCAAGGCTGATCCAGCGTCGGGCTGTAAAATAATAAGAAAAACGGGAAGACCTAAAATTCCTAATGTTGGCAACAGTGTTTTTATGTCAGATAATTTAGTGTTCATTACACCTAAATGCCTGGCCAAAAGTAAACTTGTTGCCCATTTTGCAAATTCTGAAGGTTGCAATCTGAAATTGCCAATAGGAATCCAAGCTTGATTTCCGCCCACATTTCTTCCTACAACTAATACCGCTATCAGCAATAAAATGGTAACTCCATAAAATACTGGGGCTAATGTCAAGAAGAATTTTGCATCTAACAACAAAATAATAATGGCAACAATCATTGTTACTATAATGTAAATTAGTTGTTTACCAGAATTGCTAGAAAGGTTTATTAGCGCTTCATCTTCATTATAAACCGCAGCATGTATATTAAACCAACCAATTGCAACTAAGCAGAGATATAAGAAAATGGTTATATAATCTACATTAAAGAAAAAACTTCTGTTTTGGTTGTTCATTCTTTAATTAATTTTTGGTTTAATAACTGGTATAGCATTAACTCTTTTAACCTCACTTGCTGCCGTACTATCTTTTTTATTGGATGATTTATAATAAATTTTTTTCTGTCCGGGTAACAGATTGGCATTTAATAGTCTATCGGTATAATATTTAGGTCTGCTAATAGTGTCTTTCAAATATTTTTCGATCATTAAACTGGCAATTGGTGCACTCCAAGTAGCACCAAATCCTGCATTTTCTACCACAACAGCAATAGCAATTTTTGGATTAATTCTTGGTGCAAAAGCTACAAAAACAGAATGATCTTCACCATGAGGGTTTTGTACGGTTCCTGTTTTTCCGCAAATTTCAATATCGTTTATTTTAGCATTATAAGCTGTGCCATTTGGTGCGTTAACCACCTTACTCATTCCTTCTATCACGGCATCAAAATATTTTGCCTGAATTCCTGCATCATTTTTTTGGGTGTACTCTTCTTTAATTATTTTTTTATCGCCCATAGCCTTAATCAAATGTGGTTTATAATAAAAACCACGATTTGCAACTATAGCCATTACATTTGCCATTTGTAATGGTGTAATTCCTAATTCGCCTTGTCCAATTGATAACGACATATTGTAGCTAGAAGTCCATTTATCGTTTCTAAATCTTTTGGTGTAATAATCTGCAGTTGGTATCAAACCCGGTCTTTCTGCGGGTAAATCAATATCCAAAACATTACCTATTCCAAATTTTTTAACCATAGTCCTCCACCTCGAATATGCATTTACAGGTCTTAAACCAGAATGATCAATCATCCTATTATAAGTATTACCGTAATAAGTATTACAAGATTCTTCTATAGATTGCTCTAAATTTATAGTTCCATGAACGTGAGTGCAACCCATCCATCCATTTCTACCGTACCTGTAACCACCTGGGCAATTGAAATAAGTATTTTGGTTTATGATTCCCATTTCTTGAGCCACCAAAGCATTTATCACTTTAAAAATTGATCCTGGCGGGTATTCTGCCTGGATGGGCCTAATAAACATCGGTTTAAAAGGATTATTTAACAATTTCATATAATTGTTTCCTCTTTGGCGGCCAACCATTATATTGGGATCATAACCCGGACTACTTATAGAAGCTAAAATTTCTCCGGTAGAAGGTTCTATGGCCACTACACTCCCTATCTTATTTACCATTAGGCTTTCGCCGAACAATTGCAGCTCCTTATCTAATGATGATATTAAATTATCTCCTGCAACTGCGGTAGAATCATATTTACCTTCAAAAAAACTTCCTTGTTCGCGGTTATGTACATCAACCATAATGTTTCTAACACCACGCTGCCCACGTAATAAATCTTCATAAGATTTTTCTATTCCTGTTTTACCTATATAATCTCCTTGTCCGTAAAAGCCATCATATTTTTCAATCTCTTTTTCGTTAACCTCTCCAATGTAGCCTAAAAACTGTGCTGCGGTAGAATCTGGATAAAACCTAACTGATCTATTTTGAACATAGAAACCAGGATATTCAAATAATTTTTCTTGAAAAGCAGCATAAGTTAATGCTGATAGCTGTTTTTGAAAAATGGAGGCTTTATATGGGGAATAATTTTTCGCTTTTTTAAAAGATTTATCAAAATCATGTTTTGATATCTTTATCAAATTACAAAACTCTAAAGTATCCATTTCTTCTACTTGGCCAGGGATAACCATAAGATCATAAACGGGTTCGTTTTGTACTAAAACCTTTCCATGTCTATCTAAAATAACACCTCTGGCGGGATAGATTATCAGTTTACGTAAAACATTATTATCTGCAGAAAGCTTATAACGATCATCTACAACCTGGATATAATACAATCGCCCTAATAAAATGAGGGCAACTAAAATAAATATTCCTTGGATAATGTACCTACGTTTAAAAAAACTGTTCATTTACGCTCTTTTTTTGTAAAGAATATTAATTCTGCAATGAAAATTAAGATTAATGTAAATAATGAACTGATAAAAACCCGGCTTAGTGTATTTATTATTTCTGAAAATTTAAAAACCTCAAAAGTTAATAGAAAGAAATGATGTATTAACGTAAGAATAAGTGCGTAAAAGAAAAACCATCTAAAACCCATTATCGCTAATGTGGGTTCGGGGTCACTATCATAATTATCTTCTTGTACAGTTACTCTTATAATAACTGTTCTAAAAAAAGCCAAAATAACACATGCAGTTGCATGTAAACCTAAAGTATCACTAAATAAGTCAATAGAAATTCCTAATAAAAAGGCTAGTGTAAAAAGTAGCCAATTAGGAGTTTCAAATGGTAATAAAAGAATAAATAAAATATATAGATAGGGAACGTTAAGGCCATAAATTACCATGTTTTTCAGTAAAAAAACTTGTAATGCAACTAGTAATATAAAGCGTAAAGTGTTAGTTAATATCTTAATCATTTACGCTCTCCTTATTTGCATCTTCCAAAATTTCTTGCTCTGTTTGGAAATTATTTTTAATTACATAAACATATTGAAGCGCATAAAAATTGGTAGAAAGTTTAACAGAAATATCTAAAAAACTACCTCCGCCTTTTACGCCAGCTTTATTAACTGTTCCTATTAAAATTCCTTTTGGAAAAATCACACCCAATCCAGATGTTACCACCCTAGCTTTAGGCTTTAAATTAAGTTGATTAGGAATATCTGTGAGCGTAACATAATTTGGGTTTTCACCTTCCCAAATTAAAGGCCCAAAATAAGGTGTACCTTCAATAGATGATGTAATACGGGTATCTTCATGAAGTATGGATTGAATGGATGAAAAATTTTCTGAAACATTCCATACAATCCCTACTATTCCGTTTGGCCCAGTTACACCCATTCCTTTTTTTATACCTGCCTTGCTTCCTCTATTTATGGTAATGTAATTGTTTCTAGAGGTAATACTTTTATTAACCACTTCGGCTAAAATGTACTCGTATTTTACTTTGTTTATGGTATCAGTAATTACGCTAGTCACAATGCTATCATCCAAAAAAGAAGATTTTAATTGGTTATGCATTAAAACATTTTCCTTTGCTAAGCTATCATTAACCAAATTAAGGTTTAGGTATTTATTTACGATGTTTACTTTCTGATAAACGCCTCCAATTACTTCATTAGAACTATTATACACACTTGCTTTTTGAAAATCGTTATTTTTTATTAATAAGGTAATGGAAATTACCAAGTAGATAACTAAAAAAAAGAATGCATTAAATCTGCTAATGAACCTCCAAAGATTTATCATCTTTTATATAAATTTTGAAGATTTAACAATTTTATAGGCCACATCATTTCTAAAAAAACATCGATTTTTATACATAAACCTTTTGTTTTTAAAGAGTTGAAAAATGAACTTCATTTGGCGTGTAGTGCTTTTTATAAGAAAATTAAGGCATTTTTAATGTTTGCAAAGATATAGAAAATAGCTAACAAAGTTAATTAAGCAATCGTTTAAATAAGATTGATAATCTGATAAGAATTATTTTCTATCAATAACTTCTTCTTTTTTAGCACCTAACAAACCTAAACTCATGATGATACTTGTAGCCAGAATAATTAAAAATAACAAACCTGTTTCAACACCATTTATCCTCATTTCTTTGGGTAAATTATAAAATAATAATATGCTGATTAATCCTCTTGGGGTAATAAAAACAGAAGGAATTAATGTTGTTTTGGCGATGAATTTTAGGTAAAGTAACCGTATTAAGTACATAGCTCCTATTATAAGTAATCCGTATTGTATCAAAGTAAAATCCTTAAACTGGTCTATAATAATTGTAAAGCCAAATATTACAAAGAAAAACGTACGAATAATAAATGCACTTTCTGCAGATAGTTGATGCAATTGAACCAAATCTTTAGAAAGGTTTGGATAGATAAAATATTTTCTAAAAAAAGGTATTCCAATTTCATCTGCATTATTTAAAAATAAGCCAAACGCTAAAACAATGATTAAAGCAGACAAATGGAAACTCTGCCCAATGGCATAAACCAAAACTAATATAGATATGATTAAGAAAAATTTAACATTATGGCTTATTTTACCAATTAAATAAAGTAACAGTAAGCAAGAAAACGTTGCAAACAAAATTATCAATATCAATTCTATCCCTAAATTTGCAAAAGCACTTACATTATAAGAATCATTGCTGATTGCAAAATTGAAAAGTATTATACCAGCAATATCTGAAAAAGAGGACTCGTAAATCACAAATTCTCGTTGCAATTTATTAATGCCACTTACAGAAGGAATGGCAATAGCAGAACTAATTATGCTAAAAGGGATGGCGTTAATAAAACAAAGATAATAAGAATAAGAGGTGAGCTCATGAAGGATAAAAGTAATAGCGGCTACTGTGACTAACAGTATAACAAGAGCAGCAAAAAATGCTTTTTTGATTAATTTGTTTTTATCACTATCATATTTTAAATCTAAAGCGCCTTCAAAAACAATTAAAATAAGCCCTACAGTGCCTAAGGTTGGTAGTATTTTTAAAAAATCAAATGTTTCTATATTAAAATAAGTAACAATTTGTTTAAGACCAATTCCTAAAAAAAGTAACAATAAAACAGAGGGAATCTTTGTTTTTTTTGATATCATATCAAACAGGTAAGAAAAAATTACCAGTCCGCAAAGAAGTATTAAAATGGTATATGTAGTCATAAAATTGTTGCTACCGCAATTGCTAAGATAAATGAATTTTAGGATTATAAAACTTATTAATATAAAGGAATTAATATATTATTAATCAATTACTTATGATTTTGAAAACTGCATTAATATAATTTTCTTAAATTTGTATCCATTCGATCAATCTATCAGCAATAATCGCTTCTAATTGTTAATCAAGTTTTTATAACAAATTATGTTTAACTCTCGAGTCACAAAGATTTTTTTAGTTGATTTTTAAATTGAAAAAATATGAGGATTGATATCTGATAAAAAAAATAAAAATGGAGTTTAAGATTATAAATAAAGAAACTGGAGAGGATAAAGAATTTACAAATGATGCAATTGCATCATTTTTAGAAATTCATCTAGGCCGTTTTGGTGATAAAAAGGAAGATATTTTAAAGTGTTTAGACTACGTATTTAAAAAAGGCGGGAATATAACTCTTGGAATTGAGAACCGCCAAATTATTGGAGCTGTTATCGTAAATGAAACAGGAATGGACGGTTATATTCCAGAAAATATTTTGGTTTATATAGCAGTACATGAAAACCAAAGAGGTAAAGGAATGGGCAGCAAGCTGATGAAAAAAGCCATAGATAATGCCACTGGGAGCATTGCTTTACATGTAGAGCCGGATAATCCTGCAAAAAAACTATATGAGCGTTTAGGTTTTACCAACAAATACCTGGAAATGCGTTTGCAAATATGATTTTCTAAAAACACCTTGTTCAAAAAACAGAAATTGATTAAAAATAATGAATGGCATTTTTAAAATTATACAAAGATAAATTAGCGCATAATTATGCGATGTTAGAAAATTGGTTTTTACAAAACGATATTGAATGGGGCGTTGTTTCTAAATTATTGTGTGGCAATAAGTTATATCTGCAAGAATTGGTAAAATTGGGAGTAACCGAGTTTCATGATACCCGGATTGCCAATCTTAAAATGATTAAAAAAGTTGCTCCAAATGCACAAACGGTTTATATTAAACCTCCCGCAAAAAGAAATATTCCCAGTATTATTAAATATGCAGATGTAAGTTTTAACACTTCTTATACCACCATTAAATTATTGAGTGAAGAAGCGATTAAGCAAAATAAAATTCATAAAATCATCGTCATGGTAGAAATGGGAGATTTGCGTGAAGGCGTTGTTGGTGATAAACTATTAGATCTTTATGATCAAATTATCCATACTGCAAATATAAATATAGTTGGTTTGGGTACCAATCTTAATTGTTTAAACGGCATTATGCCCTCGCATGATAAATTGATTCAGTTAAGTTTATACAAACAATTGATTGAGACAAAATTTAATATTCATATTCCGTGGATTTCTGGCGGAACAAGCGTTACCGTTCCTTTATTGATTAAAGAACAACTGCCTAAACAAATTAATCATTTTAGGGTAGGTGAGGTGCTGTTTTTTGGTCTCGATTTATTTACCAACCTTACAATTGTTGGGATGAATAATGATGTTTTTAGGCTTTACGCCGAGATTATCGAACTGTATGAAAAGCCAAAAGTGCCAAGTGGCGAGCAAGGTTTTAATGTTGCCGGTGAAACACCAGAATATCCCAAAGAAGATTACGGAAAACACTCTTACAGAGCAATCTTAGATATTGGTTTGCTGGATTGTAACCCTCAATATTTAATTCCTGATGATGAAAATATCAATATTATTGAGGCAAGTTCTGATATGTTGGTGTTAGATGTTAACCAAAACGAAGCAGGTTATAAAGTAGGCGATTTAATCAGTTTTAAATTGAAATATATGGGAGTTTTAGGGATTATGAATTCAAATTATATTGATAAAATAGTGGTTTAAAATTCAAATTGCCATCTCAGTTTTGTATATATAAAAGAATAATATGGGCGTTTTAACACGCTTTATGCTATATCTTTTTTTGCAATTGCAATATGGTGAGTGCAAAAAAAGGATGTCGCTTCAATCGTTAACGCAACTTATATCATCATAATAATTAGCTTTCAGAAACATATTTTAATCCAACAATAGAGCTCACTAAAGTAAACAGGAAAAACAATCGCCAAAAGGTTGCAGGTTCCTTAAAAATAAATATCCCGACAATTACAGATCCAACAGCTCCAATTCCTGTCCAAACTGCATAGGCTGTACCAATTGGTAAAGTTTGAGTAGCTTTTATAAGTAGCAACATGCTAATTATTAAACAAACTAAAAACCCGGAATACCAAAAATAGGTTTCATTTCCAGAACTTTCTTTTGCTTTTCCTAGGCACAATGCAAAAGCTGTTTCAAATAAGCCACCAATAATTAATAATATCCAATTCATTTATTAATTACTTAATGTTAAGCTAATGGCAGGTATTGTATATTTCTCATTTAAAGATTTCCAAGAATCTTTCACCCATTTACCTCCAAATTGTCGCCATGAATTATCAGAACTATTTACATAATTTAAACCAATTCTTGGTTGGTAACTATCCATAATCCTGTTTGACTTAGTCCCATTTTTATCAATAAAAGTTGTTTTGTAATTATAATAATTTGAAGGAATTGCTAACCATTCATAAGCAATAAAAATACCCTCTTTAGGCATCATTATATTTAGATCACTAACATCAATTGTAGATAATTTTTTACCCTTTTTTACCTCTACTGTAATGTTTTTTTGATTTAAAAGCGTTGATGGCTTGCCATCAATAGCAGAATATACACGCAAATTAAATTTTGCGGTTTTAAGTTCATTTTTTGTTAATATAGTGATAGATTTTAAAAATTGGTAGTCATTATAATCTTTAGAATATGGGAAATACCGAGCAAGCAAAAATAATGACGTTGAGCCGCTTCCATGTGTCAAATCATTGCCTTTAAAAACACCAATATTAATTTGCTTGGTGTTTTTATTATTATTTACTTTTACTTCATCTAAAATAAAACTTTTGGGTTTTAAATAAACTTCAGTATTTAAATCACCGTATTTAATTTTCTTTATTTCATATCCTAAAGCATTAAAAACAACTAAATTATTATCGCTTTTAGGAGAATTTAAAATAAACCCTCCAACTTCGTCAGAGTTTATATTTATGTTTTCATTTTCAATATAGATACTCGCAAAAGCAATTGCATTTTTAGTTTCCTCATTAATAAGTTTACACTTTTTTTGTGCAAAGGCTTTAAATTGAAATAATATTAATATGGCTAAAAGTTTAATTTTCATCTTCTTAATTCAAAATTATCTTAATCACTCATTCAAAATTCTCTCCTTCATTCATTAACATCAGTCAAGCAAAAAATCTTCTTCATTTCCACCACCCATACTCAATTTAACCACATCTTTTCCAGCAATTCCCTCTACAGAACCACTAATATGAACTGCATTTAACAATACTTTTTCTAATTGTTTTTCACGAGATTTCCACATTCTTTCCATTGCGTTACGTTCGCTTTGAATACTCATTTTCATGCTCATAAAACCTTCGCTAATTGCATTCCACTGACTACTAAATTCTGAACTGGTTAAATAATCATAAAGCATGTGCATTTTATCTCCTCGGTTTTCCTGAGATTTTGTTGCAGTATAAAGTTTAGTAATTCCATCTCTTAAAACAAAAGCTACAGCTTTTAATTCCTCGAAAGAGCAAATCCAAACACCATCTTTTTCCCCAAAACAATCCATTCCTTTTGGGTAGCATTGGGTTACAATAACGGCAACATCAGCACCAACGGCAATTTTATCTTTTTTTAATTTTTCGACCCAATCGCCACCAAAATCTTTAGTTCTTTTACTTTCATAAATAATCTTACCGCATTCTTGTCCGCTGCCGTTTCTTATGGTTTGTATGCAATCTGCACCTCTAATTCCCTTGCCAACTTCAGAAATGATATCAAATGGAAAGTTGGAAATCAGTAATTCTTCTACTATTAATTCCTGAACTTCACCTTGCAATTGCATAGAACCTTGCTCGGCTTTACGCTTCATTTCATCAACTAATTTCTTTTGGTCTTCTATCTGCTTTTCGTATTCTTTAAATTTGAGTTGATATTC
This sequence comes from Sphingobacteriales bacterium, assembly GCA_038237895.1. GTDB lineage: Bacteria > Bacteroidota > Bacteroidia > Sphingobacteriales > Sphingobacteriaceae > Pseudopedobacter. Next base: position 72,883 of record JBBRYE010000002.1, read on the forward strand.
AGTATCTTTTATTTGATTTTTCTCAATTTCTTGTTTACGAATTTGTTCTGCTAAACTATGGCGTTCTTCTTGTAGTTTACGTTGCATTACAATTTCTAAATCCGCTTCTTTGTTTTTTAAATCTGCTTCTTTTTTTAAAAATTCTAACTCTTTTTGTCGGGATAATTTAAGCTTTTCTTCATTTTCTTTATTAGAATTTTGAAGCATTTGTAATTGATTTTCAAAATCTGAAGAAATGGATTTCCTTAAACTTCCTTCCATTTCTTTTTGCAATTGTAATTTTTGAGCAGCTATTTTTTGTTCAAAAACCTGATTTTGTTGTTTTTCTTTATTGATGTATTCTTGTTCCTTTTTTAAAAAGTCTTCATCTTTTTTACGGATTTCCTCGTCTTTTTTCTTTTGGAACTCCACCATCTTTTTACGCAATTCATTTTTATATTCTTCCGCCATTACCTCTTCTATAGGGAAAATATGGCTACAACTAGGACATTTAACTTCTGTTGACATACGATTGAAAATGAATTTTAAAAAAGGGTTACTACAAAATTACTAATTCAAAAATGATATTATTTGTTGTAATTAAGTTAATATATTTTGGGCATTATACTTGCTATTTATTCATTAAAAAAATCACTATCATGATAATAGATAAAATACAAGAAATTAAAGAAACTTTAGAAGAGACTTTATTAAGCGAAGATATTAATTCAAATATCAGCAAAACAGAAAGAATAATTTCCATTGCTGGTGGAACTTATATTTTTTTAAAAGGTTTAAGGAATATATTTTCTAGTCCAATTATAGCAACAGGCGAATTAGTGGTTGGATTTGGGTTATTACAAAGAGGTGTTTCTGGATATTGCAGCATTGCCGAAAAATATAATGAGGAGTTAGATGGTCCAGAACCAATTTTAGTAGTTACTGAATCCATTATATAAGTCAATTTTTTAACATCAAAAAAGGCAATCAAAATTAGATTTGATTGCCTTTTTTCGTTATAAATTTTTGAAATCTATTTTATAAATTTCTGATTGATAGTTTCAGAACCAGAACTAAATCTGGCGAAATGAACTCCGTTAATTAATGTTAAAGGCAATTCAAAACTATTGAAACCTTTATTTACTTCAACAGAACTTTCAGAAAGTTTTCTTCCCGCAATATCAAAAACCTGTAAAAATCCTTTAGTTTTATTAGGTGAGGATAATGATATTTTTACGCTCGATACACTAGCATAAACGCTCAATTTAGTGGCATCAATTTTAGAATCTACCGGAATAATTGCAGAACCAGCAGTTTTGCCATCAAAATCATGCTGAATCAATTGATAGTAATTTGTACTCGCATAAGGGTTTTCATCACTAAAAGAATAATCTTTAGAAGTTGTTGAAGTTCCTGCACCTTTAACAGTACCTATTGAAGTAAAAGATTTACCATCTGCAGAACGCAATACATCATAATAGTCATTATTAGTTTCTGAAGCTGTATTCCAGTTTAATAATATGGATTGATTGATGGCTTTTCCGTTGAAAGAAGTAAGTTGGATTGGTAGGGTGGAAGCTGAAAATGAAATAGAGAAGTCATCTAATGAATACATGCCGTCACTGCCCGTATCATTGGCATCCGTCCATCTAACATAAATAGTAGCGGTATTTGCTAATGTTATGTTTACAGCTCCACTGATTACCGTTTTATTCGCAGGTAAGTTACCATCAACAGCGGAATTAGTATTATCAGCAGTTAATTTCTCCACCAAGTTCATCCCTGTCAATGCAACCCAGGTTGCAGCAGCATCATTTATTCCACTAGCATTTGTACTATATTCAAAAGCTACAGTTTCGACAGTTGGATCGCTTCCTGTTCTCCACTGCTCCATTACTCCAGCAAAAGATATGCTTGATACCGTACTGTTAATATTATTTGTAAAACCTGCGCCAAACCTCGGTATTGTAGTACCAGATGAAAGCGTACCCAAAGCCCTATCTGATGTACTTGCAGATCCGACGTTATAAACAGCTCCTGAATTTGAAGTTCCAGTGGTTACAACAGGATCTAAAGAAGCTCCAGCAGTACCTGAACCTGATGCCCGAACAGCTGACCAATTTGTAACATGGGCTATACCAGTTGCACCCATACCATCAAAATTTTGATTTGATGGAGTGTTAAAAGCTGTAATCGAAACTTGCCCAAAACCAATAAATGGTGCAGATAATAATAATGAAAGTAAGATTTTTTTCATAGATAATTGTTTAAAATTTTAACTCAAAAATAATTGATTCAATGTTAATAAATTATTAATTTTAAGAGTAAATAGTAACAATTTTAAGAAGTTATTAACAAATCTTAAGAATTACTTCTATTACCTCAACCTATCTGCACTTTTTACCAATTTTTCATCTCTAATTACACCTTTTCCGGCTAAAACTAAAAATAAGATGGCTACAGATGTTAAACCTGCTCCAATATTGTAATTGCTGATTTCCAAATTGGTATTAGCAGCTATTTTTACTGTTTGTGCTATCCAAAAACTAAAAGCAATCATAATCACTACAAAAATATAAATAAGTGTAGCCTGTTGTTTTCGTTTTTTGTATTGAAAAATCAACAATAAAGGAACCAACCCTAAAAGTGCTGTTGCAATTGTTAATAATGTAAAGGGCTCTGTTTGCACAACTTGATTACTTACCGTTTCGTAAACTCCTGTGATTTTGATTTGCTTTGAACCATCAATAGTTAGCGTTTGCACAACTGGGAAAATGAATAATCCATAAATAGCTAAAGAAGCTAAGAAAAGGTAAACAGTTTGTATTCTTTGTATCATGATGTTAGTTAGTATTTAAAAATTAATAGTTCATTAGTTGAAATAGTTCATTAGTATTTAAAAACGAATAATTTATTACCTATTAAAAATGAATTAATTGGCCATTAAGAATAATACTAAATGACTAATTAACCAATTGAAAAATCAGCAGATTACTAATCAACAAATAACTGGTGAACTATTCGCCTATCAGCAGATTACTAATGAACCAATGATTAATGAACTTTCTATTGCAAAATTAAAAATCTTAAGCATTAATTTCTTTAGAAAAATGATTTTGGGTTAAATTTGCGACTTGGAAATTTTAAATCGTTATTTCTTAGAGATTTCATATAAAGGCACTTCATATCATGGTTGGCAAACTCAACCCAATGCACTTGCTGTTCAAGAAGTTTTAAATAAAGCTTTGGAGACTTTTTTTAGAAAACCAATTGAGACTTTAGGCTGTGGTAGAACTGATACTGGCGTACATGCCACTCAGTTTTATTTACATTTTGATTTAGAAAATGAAATTTTAGAATCAGATTATCCCAATAACATCAAATCTTTAAATGGTTTATTGGCTTATGATATTGCCATAAAAAATATTTTTAAAGTGAAAACAGACGCTCATGCCAGGTTTGATGCCATTTCTCGCTCTTATCAATATCATATTCATTTTAATAAGAACCCTTTTAAAACCGAAACGAGTTGGTTAGTTAGAGATCAATTAGATGTTACAGCAATGAATCAGGCTGCTGCAATTTTAATGCAATACGATGATTTTGGAGCTTTTTGTAAAGCCAATTCAGATAACTTTACCAATATTTGCAAAATCACAAAAGCCGAGTGGGAGATTACAGAAGAAGGATTAATATTTCACATTAACGCAAACAGATTTCTAAGAAATATGGTTAGAGCTATTGTGGGTACTTTGGTAGATGTAGGTAAAGGAAAATTAAAAACATCAGATTTGCACCTCATTATTCAAAGTCAAAATCGTTCATCTGCTGGCACATCTGTACCTGCTTGTGGCTTATTTTTAACATCAGTAATTTATCCGTATATCAATTAAATGGCAAGCGAAGTAACCGGTAAAACCTTCGATTGGGGCTTATTAAAAAGGGTAATGTCTTATGCTACTCCTTACAGATCCAAGTTTTTTTGGTCGGTTTTGTTGACTTTATCTATTGCTGCAAT
>JBBRYE010000003.1:0-70616 GCA_038237895.1 Sphingobacteriales bacterium
ATTATGGCATATGCTTTAGGTTTTAAATAAGAAGCTCCCTGACCTATATAAGTTAAAATATAAAAAAACCTGTACCAAAAAGGATTGAGATTAAACATTTTATGTGATGCATACCTATGCAAAAAAAAGGTTTGAACAAATAATGAAATAAACCAATGAGCAATAAAAAATAATATAATATACATGAATAAGCTTTAGGTTGCCAAATTTATAATCTATAACATTAACGAAGAAGAAATGATTTAGATTTTTTATTTATTTTTTTAATAAGAAATTACAAGCTCTGCTTAATGGAATCTAGAGTGTCCTCGATAGAGATATCTCCATGAGATTGATCTAAAATACACTCGCCGTCTTTAATTAAAAGCAACTGAGGAGATTCGTGATGTACTTGAAATAATTCTGCTATTTGATTTGATAGATCTCTATGAGCAATTAAATCTAAAAAATAAGAGTTTACATTTTCTGGCAGGTCATTTAAATCCATGTCTACCCTTTTTTTAGCCATCATACTGATAGAACAACGGGTACTGTGCTTAAAAATAACGCTATAACCAGCGTTTGATTTTATATCTTGTAGTTGTTTGGTTTCTTCTAATTTAATCCAACTCATGGTTTAGTAAATATATTTTGATCTATAGATTGCAAAACCTTTGCCACAGGAAAATAAATTGATGTGCTACTTTCTTTATTTGTTTTTTTGATGGATAGTTTTAGACCATTTCCTAAATCTTGATAAGGTTCCCACTCAAAAATGGCTGGGTTTTTTTGATTTTGTAATAAAAATTTCCATTGAAGAATCTGACCAGATTTGCTATTTACATATAGCCAATATTGGTCGCCAGGAGTTAAGCCAACTTTATCAAAATCTAAATGAATTACATTACAGGTTATGCCATTAACATCTTGGTTATCTTCTAACTTTGTATTTACCCCTTCATCTTGAAGTTTTAAAGGCACCATCAACCAATAACTATCATTAATAAAAGCAGCGTAGGCCCTATTAATCATTTTTTTTGAGGTACTATCGGCTAGTAATGTTCCATTTTCAAAAGCATTCCCTTTTTTTGTGTTTACATTAAATAGTACAACGGTTTTTATTCCATTATCAGCAGTGGTCTCATATCGATAGTCGCCAGTGTATCTATCCCATATGTGATGGCGACCTACACTTTCTTTCCCTTGCCTAATTGGTGCAAATGTAAATTCAAAATACCTGCTTTTTTCAAAAGCAGATTTTCCGCCAACGGCTTTCCATATTTTCTCAAATACTTCTTTTTTATCTGGTTGATTTTGGGCAAAACCAGTAACTACAATGGTAAATACCAGCGTTGTTAAAAAAATTAATTTTCTCATTAAATTGTTTTTTTTGAGGAACGCTATTAAAGCGCAATTGTTTTATCTTCTTCCTCTGGCTTCTGGATAAGAATTGTAAGCTGGGCAAAGTTTAGATGAACAAGATTGTAAAACTGATCCTGTTATCATTAAGGCTAGTAAAACGTAAACTATTTTTTTCATTTTGTGAGCGTTAAGGTTTATATGTGCATGGATTTTTACGCTTACTTAACGCTAAAGTTTCATTCACAATACAATATAAAGATAAAGAATTTTGTATTAGATGCTAAAATTATTTAAACGCTAATTTTAAAGCTGCCATTTTAATAGCAGTGATACCAGCTTCTGTTCCTTTATTCCCATGTTTACCGCCTGCCCTATCCATTGCTTGTTGCTGATTATCAGTTGTTAAAACCCCAAAAATTACGGGTTTTGTATGTTTGATACCAACATTTGCCAAGCCATTTGCAACTGCATTACAAATAAAATCGAAATGTCTTGTTTCACCCTGTATTACGCAGCCCAAACAGATAACAGCATCTAAATCTTTATTGTCTAGTAATTGATCTGCCGCTGCAATTAATTCAAAACTACCGGCAACTTCTATAGAAATAATGTCTCTTTCCGCCACTTGATATTGCAATAAAGACTCATAAGCGCCTTTATATAATGCGCCTGTTACCTCAGCATTCCATGAAGCGACCACTATACCAAAACGATAATTTTTTCCTGAAGGAACTGTAGTATGAGAAAAATCTGATAAATTTTTTAAGTGTGATGCCATAGTTAAAAAATAAAAAAGGTTAGCTTTTAAAAGCTAACCTTTTGATATAAATAGCTTAAAAATTATTATAATTTACCTTCTGCCCTTGCAATGTACATATCAATGTTAGTTGCTGTTGCACTTTCAGGATAATCACTTTTTATTTTAGCATAAGTATCAACCGCAGATTTAAAATCTTTTTGCTCTTCATAAACTAAACCTAGTTTTTTAAGATAAATTGGAGCTGCAAATAAGTTATCTCCTTTAGATGCAGCTTTTTTGTAAAAAGTTATTGCATCATCATAATTTTTTAACTCAACGTAAGCATCGCCAGCGGCACCTAATGCTTCTGGAGCCAAAATAGGGTCGGAACCACTGTAGTTTGTTAAGTTTTCTGCAGCTTTTTGATACTCGCCCTTGTTTAAATAAGCGATACCTAAATAGTAATATGCAAGATTAGCTGATTTAGTATTATCATATTCTGAAATGATTTTCTCAAAACCAGGGAAGTTCCCATCGCCCTTTATGGCCTTATCCCAATCTTTTTGCTCCCAATATTGTTGTGCTTTAAACATTTGATTTACAGCTTCCGTTTCTCTTGGTGCTAAATAAAATTTTTGATAAGCAAAAAATAACAATATTAATCCGATAACTGTTCCGCCAATAACTAAAAGACTTTTCTTATTCTCTTGAATAAAAAAGCTGGTCTTATTCATTGAGGTTGAAAGTGGTGACGGTTGTTCGATTTCTGTTTTTGACATTTTTAGGGTTCTATTAAAGATTGCAAAAATAGTGTTTTCGGTAAAAACAACAACCCATTTGTATAAATTATTGTAATATAGTGTAATAACGGCTTTTAAAGGTGGTTTAAAAAGGATTTAATTAGATTATATAGCCTAATAAATGATTGCTTTTAAATTTTCTTAAGATAATAACTACGTATTTTCATATTTTAGCTCCATGTATATCAAAAAACTTTCTTTAGTAAATTTCAAAAATTACGACGAAGCAGAGCTAAGTTTTATTGATGGAGCAAATGCTTTTACCGGTAATAACGGAGCAGGGAAAACCAACCTTTTAGATGCGGTTCATTATTTATCTATGTGTAAAAGTTATTTTAACCCAATAGATAGCCAACAAATTAAACAAGACCGAGATTTATTTATGTTGCAGGGAGTTTTTGAAAAAAATGAAAAGGAAGAGTTAATTGCTTGCGGCGTAAAGAAAAATCAAAAAAAACAATTTAAAAAGAATAAAAAAGAATACAATCGTTTATCAGAGCATATAGGACTTTTCCCTTTGGTAATGATTTCTCCAAATGATATTAGTTTAATTTTAGAAGGCAGCGAAGAAAGACGCAAATTTATTGATACAGTAATTTCGCTAACCAATCATCAATATTTAGATGATTTGATTTTTTACAATAAAACGCTACTTAACCGAAACTCACTTTTAAAACAAATTGCAGAGAGCGGCCGTTACGACCCAACTTTATTAGAAATATTTGATAATCAATTGATCACATCTGGCAATAAAATATTTGAGCAACGCAAAGCTTTTATGGATATTTTTACTCCGGTTTTTAATCAGCATTATCAATATTTATCTGGCAAAGCCGAGGTTGTAGAACTTATTTACCAATCACCATTATTTGATGATAATTTTGATATCCTGCTTAAAAAAAATTTAGAAAAAGACAGGGTTTTACAAAGAACATCACAAGGCATTCATCGTGATGAGTTAGTTTTTCAAGTGCATGAAGGAATGCCATTAAAAAAATTTGGTTCGCAAGGGCAGCAAAAATCTTTTCTAATCGCATTAAAACTGGCTAAATATTCATTCATTTATCAAAAAGTTGGCTTTAAGCCGATGCTTTTATTAGATGATATTTTTGATAAGTTAGATGATTTACGCATTACCAAATTGATGAAGATGGTTTCTCATGATGATTTTGGCCAACTATTTATTACCGATACCAATGCCGAAAGAATTAAGCGTATTTTTGATAATATCGGCGTAAGCCTAAATTTATTTAATATAGATAACGGCATTGTAAAACATGAGTAGAACTAACGATAAAACGCTAAAAGAAGCCATGCAACAAATGCTAAAAGTTTACCACTTAAAGGGTAAGTTTGACGAAACATTTGCAGTAAAATCCTGGGAAGAAATTGTTGGCAAAGCAGTTGCAAACCGCACAAAAGAAATTTTTATAAGGGATAAAAAATTATTTGTAAGGATAGAATCTTCGGTTGTTAAAAACGAACTTACCATTATGAGGAAACAAATAATAGTAAATCTAAATGAGAAAGCAGGTGCAGAAGTAGTGCAGGAAATTATTTTTTTATAGCTATTTTCTACTACTCATTCTCTTACTAAACATAAAGAATAATACAGTTGTTAATGTTGCTGTAAACAACGCTCTTGCCGCTAAAGTTGCTGTAAATTCTTCCTTCATTATTCCCAACCCAATAATTGGAGATATAAATAGCACCACAAAAAAGAAAATAATATACGGTTTAGAGAGAATTTTCATAGATTTTTATCCTTTAATTTTATAAACAACCTGACTGATAAACAAAAAAGCTCCGGCTAAAAAACCGAAGCTATGTTTTAAAATCTATTTCTTAATTAAAACTTTTCAAAAGCTGTAAAGTAGAAACTACCCTCAATTTCAGCATTCTCATCAGAATCTGACCCATGAACTGCGTTTGCATCGATAGATTTTGCATATTTCTGACGGATAGTTCCTTCTGCAGCGTCGGCAGGATTAGTTGCACCAATTAATTTTCTAAAATCTTCTACTGCATTATCTTTTTCTAAGATTGCTGCTACAATAGGTCCTGAAGACATAAAGCTAACTAATTCGCCATAAAAGCCACGTTCTTTGTGTACTGCATAAAATTCACCTGCTTTTTCTGGAGAAAGCTTAGTATATTTCATTGCCACTATCTTAAAACCACCTGCTATAATATCGTTTAAAATTGCTCCGATGTGTCCATTAGCTACTGCATCGGGCTTAATCATCGTAAAAGTTCTGTTATTTGCCATTTTCATGTTTTTTAAAAATTGGTGCAAAAGTAGGCTTTTATAATCGTAACCAAAAGTATTGCAATTAATTTGAGATAGATTGTTTAACTTCGCCCTCTCATAAAATTTGATGATTGATTTAGATACGCTAAAAGAAAAATTAGCACAGCCCTGTAAGATTGTTATAACCACGCATCACAAGCCTGATGGCGATGCAATGGGTTCCTCTTTAGGCTTATTCAATTATTTAATACAAAAAGGACATTATGTAAAAGTAATTACGCCAACAGATTATCCGTATTTTCTACAATGGCTACCTAACAATCCTGAGGTCATTATTTATACTGAAAAACAAGAGGAAAGCAAAAAATTAGTGGCAGAAGCTGAACTTATTTTTTGTTTAGATTTTAATGCCCTTTCTAGAATTAACGAACTAGGCGAAGAGGTAAAAAAATCATCTGCTTTAAAAATAATGATAGATCATCATTTAGAACCAGAAGGTTTTGATGATTTTAGACACTGGAATATTAACGCTTGTGCCACAGCTCAGTTAATTTACGATTTTATTGTTAATTATTTAAATGATAGTGAGTTAATTAATAAAGATGTTGCTACATGTTTATACACAGGCATCATGACAGATTCCGGATCTTTCCGTTTCCCAAATGTAACTTCAGATTTACACCGAATTGTTGCCGATTTGATAGATGCCGGTGCAGAAAATTGGAAAATACACCAACAAGTTTATGATAACGCAACCGAAGGTAGATTAAAATTTTTGGGATATTGCTTAAGTAATAAACTAGAAGTTTTAAGAGAATATAATACAGCTATTATTACTGTAAGTAATGAGGATATAAAGAAATTTGATATACAAACAGGAGAAACTGAAGGTGTTGTAAATTATGCGCTTTCTATAAATGGTATTAAATTAGCTGCCTTTATAGTGGAACGTAAAGATAGGGTTAAGCTTTCATTAAGATCTGTTGGTACTTTCCCTGCAAACGAAATATGTAAAAAATATTTTGAGGGTGGAGGACACAGAAATGCTGCTGGAGGGCAATCTGAAGAATCATTTGAACAAGTAATAGAGAAATTCAAATCTATTTTACCAGAATATAAGGAGTTACTTTTGCAGTAGATGGGTAATGGCCTATGGTTAATAGTCTATAGATAATAGTACATAGATAGCGTGAATTTTAAAAGTAAATAAAAAATTAAAGTTTAAAACGATACAGTCTATAGACTATCGACTATAAACAATGAATTAATAATAATGCAAATAAAAAACAATAAATAAATAATGAAAAAAGGATTATTAATATTAACTGTAGCTGCATTAGGATTTGCGGCATGTAGTGGGGGTTTTAAAAAAGGCCCGGCTGGTTTAGAGTATAGCATCCATAATGATGTTAAAAGCGATTCAATTAAAGAAGGTGACTTTATCAGCTTAAACATTGTAGCTAAAACTGAAGGAGACTCTTCTCTTTTCAATTCTTATGAAATGGGTCGTCCGTCTGAAGCGTATTTTCCAAAACCAGTTTATGATGGAGATATTTTTTATGCACTTAAAATGCTTACCAAAGGCGATAGCGCAACTATTAAAATCAACTTAGATTCTGCAGTAGCAAAAGGACAACCAAGACCAGCAGGTATTAAAGGTAAATATTTAATTTATACCGTTAAAGTAGAAGAAGTTATTCATAAAGACACTGCCCATATGCAAGATTTCCAGGCTAAAGTAGAAAAATACTTTAAAGCAGAAGGAGAAAAAGCTAAATCAGGAGAAGTAACAAAACTTCAAAAATATATTGATGATAATAAATTGAAAACAACAAAATTACCTTCTGGATTACAAATTGTAAATACTATTGAAGGTAAAGGCGAGCAGCCAGTTGCAGGTGATAGTGTTTTAGTTAATTACACAGGTAAAATTTTATCAGGTAAAGTATTTGACACCAGTTTAGAAGATGTTGCAAAGAAAAATAATATGTATAATCCGCAAAGAGCACCATATTCTCCTTTAAGTGTTGTTTTAGGTAGAGGTGGTATTATTCCAGGTTTTGAACAAGGAATTTTACAAATGAAAAAGGGTGGAAAAGCAACGGTTCTAATTCCTTCTAACTTAGCCTATGGCGAGCAAGGAATGCAAGGTGGAATGATAGGCCCTTTTACTCCATTAATATTTGAATTAGAATTGGTAAACGTTTTCCATAATCCTAATACAGCGCCAGCCACAGCACCTGTAATGATGCCGGCAGCACCAGTTAAATAAGATTATTTAATATAATATTTATAAACCTCTTCTTAAAAAGAAGGGGTTTTTTTATTTAAGCTTAATTCTAAAAATATCATCACCTCTGTCATAAAAATTTTATTTTATAATTTTACACCATGATACTTACAGATACTCATACGCATTTATACTACGTAATTGATGAAAAAGAACGGAATGAGCAAATGGAAAGGTGCTTTAAAAACGATATTTCACGTCTATTTTTACCAAATGTAAATAGCCAATCCATAGCGATGGTAATGGATTTAGTAGAATCATATCCACAAAATTGTTTTCCAATGTTGGGTTTGCATCCATGCGATGTGAAAGAAAATTTTGAGGAAGAATTATCCATAATAAATCAGCAAATAATAAAAAATAAAATTTATGCTGTTGGCGAGATTGGCATCGATTTATATTGGGATAAAACCTTTTTAAAGCAACAGCAACAAGCGTTTATCACACAGATTAATTGGGCTAAAAATTTAGATTTACCAATAGTAATTCATTGTAGAGATGCTTTTGATGAAGTATTTGAAATATTAGATTCGGAAAAGGAGGATAAATTAAGAGGAATATTCCATTGTTTTACAGGAGATTTGAACCAAGCAAATAGAGCAATAAACTTAGGTTTTTACTTAGGTATTGGTGGAGTAGTAACTTATAAAAAAGCAGGATTAGACAAAGTAGTTGAGGAAATAGGTTTAGAAAATATAGTTTTAGAGACTGATGCACCTTACTTAACTCCAACACCTTTTAGGGGCAAACCAAATGAAAGTTCTTATCTAATATATATTGCGCAAAAAATTGCTGACATAAAAAATATGTCTTTAGAAGAAGTTGCAGAAATTACAACGGCAAATTCAGTCAAAATTTTCGGGGTTTAAATTATAAAATTGTTTATTTGTAGTGAATCTTAAAAATCCTTTAAAAGCATGACAAAAATATTTGTGATTTATACCGGTGGAACCATAGGAATGATCACAGATCCTGAAACCAATGCATTAGCACCCTTTACTTTTGAACAGATAATTGAAAATGTGCCAGAATTGAGGCGCATGGATTACGAACTAACTGTACATTCTTTTGATCCTATTATAGATTCCTCAGACATGACGCCCGAAATTTGGGCGTTTTTAGCTAAGTTAATTTATGATAACTATGAAGATCATGATGGTTTCTTAATACTTCATGGATCTGATACTATGGCTTTCACAGCTTCTGCTTTGAGCTTTATGTTAGAAGGTTTGGCAAAACCAGTAATTTTTACAGGTTCGCAACTACCAATTTCTGAAGTGCGTACAGATGCAAAAGAAAATTTTATAACTGCTTTAGAAATAGCATCAGCAAAATTAGATGGTAAAGCAAGAGTACCAGAGGTTTGTATCTATTTTGAGAATAAACTTTTTAGAGCAAATAGAACCTTTAAATATAATTCTGCAAAATTTGAAGCTTTTAGATCTCCAAATTATCCGGTTTTAGTAGAGGCTGGCGTTCACATCAAATACAATGATAGTGTGATCGGAAAATTAGAAAAATCGATTTTTAAAGTTCATACTAACGTGAGCAATAATATTGGTGTCTTAAAGCTTTATCCCGGTATTAGCCCTCAAATTGTAGATGCTGTTTTAGATTCTGATGCAGAAGCCATCATTATGGAAAGTTTCGGTACTGGCAATACAACTACCGCAAAATGGTTTTTGGATAAGCTTGAAAAAGCAATCGAAAACGGAAAAATTATCTTAGATATTTCTCAATGTAAAGTTGGATCAGTAGAAATGGGAAGATACGCCACCAGTAGCGAACTCAAAAAAATGGGTGTTATTAATGGTTACGATATGACTTTTGAAGCCGCGGTAACCAAACTTATGTATTTGTTAGGTAGAAACTATTCAAAAGAAAGATTGTTAAGAAGGTTAGGAACTTCAATAAGAGGTGAACTGACTAAAAACTGACGAATATCATTAAAATTACCTTTTTTGAAGGCATCATGATTTTTGATAATCGTTTGTAAAATTGTAAATTTGCGAAGTTTTTTATTTAAAACTAACACACTTAAAAAATTATATTTTGGATATTTTTGAGAAGATAGCGAAGAACATGGGCCCATTGGGTCAGCACCAAAAATGGTCTCATGGATATTTTTCTTTTCCTAAATTGGAAGGAGAAATTGCACCTCACATGAATTTTAGAGGTAAAGAACATTTGGTCTGGAGCTTAAATAATTACTTAGGTTTGGCAAACCATCCTGAAGTTAGAGAAGCTGATGCACAAGCAGCCAGAGATTATGGAATGGCTTACCCAATGGGTGCCAGGATGATGTCTGGAAATTCTAATCACCATGAAGCTTTAGAAAAATCATTGGCAGAATTTACAGGTTTTGAAGATGCTTTTCTTCTTAATTACGGTTATCAAGGAATTTTATCAGCAATTGATGCTTTGGTAGATAGAAACGATGTTATCGTTTACGATGCAGAATCTCATGCTTGTATCATTGATGGCGTTCGTTTGCATATGGGTAAGCGTTTTGTTTACCTACATAACGATATGGACAGCCTTAAAAAGCAATTGGAAAGGGCTACCAAACTAACAGAACAATCTGGCGGGGGTATTTTGGTAATTACCGAAGGTGTTTTCGGAATGTCTGGCGCACAAGGTAAACTAAAAGAAATTATAGATTTCAAAAAAGATTTCAAATTTCGCTTGTTAATTGATGATGCACATGGTTTTGGTACTATGGGAAAAACTGGTGCTGGCACACATGAAGAACAAGATTGCTTAGCTGGTGTAGATGTTTACTTTGGTACTTTTGCGAAATCAATGGCAGGTATTGGCGCTTTCATCGCATCTACAGAAGAGATTACCAATTATCTAAGATATAATATGCGTTCTCAAACCTTTGCAAAATCTTTACCAATGCCTATGGTTATCGGATTAAAGAAGCGTTTAGAACTATTGCAAAGTAAGCCAGAACTTAAAGCTAAACTTTGGGAAATTGCTACAACTTTACAAAATGGTCTTAAAGAAAAAGGTTTTAATATTGGCAATACCAATTCTGTAGTTACACCAGTCTTTTTTAAAGGAGAATTAAGTGAAGCTACTGCAATTACAATGGATTTAAGAGAAAACTTTGGCATTTTCTGTTCAATAGTTATATATCCTGTAATACCAAAAGGATTAATTATGTTAAGATTAATTCCAACAGCAATGCATACTTTAGAAGATGTAGAAAGAACGCTAACTGCTTTTAGTGAAGTAAGAGATAAACTAGAAAAAGGTTATTATAAAGATAAAAAACCTGAGATGGTTTAAGTCTCTTTATATTTTTGAGAAGCGCCTCTAACTTATGTTAGAGGCGCTTTTTATTTATAATCATTTTTTTAATAGCTATAGAAAATTACTGTTGAATAAAAAAGCCAAGAGCGACAAAAACAACCCCAACTATCGAAATTATAAAAGCAGACCTTCCAAAGATAAATCCTAAAACTAATCCTGCAATCCCTAAGACCAAACCAACCCATAATAAGCTTTGCCCTCTTTTTACATTTTGATTTGATTTGGATTCTATTTCTGGATTTTTAGATTTAATATCATTAAAAGCTAAAGAACGCATTTCTGCTGCCGTTTTACCAATCGGTTTTAAATTCCCATTAACAGATTTTAAAGCTTCTTTAGGTTTTATTAAAGGCTTTACCGGTAATTTTAAAGCTCCATTTAATTTTATTGCAGAAGCTGATTTTGAAACCATCGCTTTACTTGACAATTGCAATTTGGCAGTTTTAATTGAAGAAGTTATTGAAGGATTATTAACGGCTAAATATTTACTTTTTTTAACTGCTGATTCGGTTTTTTTTTTTTGATTAGAAGTATTATTAGTCAGTGAAGAACCCTTAACTTGGTCGGCAAAAAAACCTGTTGGTTCATTATAATAAACAGTATTATCTTTTTCCTTTAAATCGATAGTGATATCAACTTGATTTACTTTTTCGCTTTGTGGAACATATTTTTTAGCTTTTTGAATTTTCTCTGGATTGATGTTAATCCATTCGTAATTATTACGACAAGAGGTAAGCACCATTGCTAATGCCATGATTCCTAAAAAATATCGTCTTGTTTTGTACATCATTAAATTTAAATTTAATACGCATTATAAAGATAAAAGTTTATTTCTAATTTTTGATTTAACGAGGTTATGGTTTTTTTTGCCCAAAATTCTACAATAAATCAAATCCTATATCTTTTCTAAAAGTTGCGCCATCGTAATAAACCCTTCCAGCATCTGCTGTGGCTTGTTGTAAAGCCTCAAAAAGGTTGTTTTGCAATGTTGTAACCGCTAAAACCCTGCCACCATTAGTTTTTACCAAACCATCTTCCAAATCTGTACCAGCATGGAAAACAATACTTTCTTTTATGTTCTCTAAGCCTGTAATCGTTTTTCCATTGATATATTCACCAGGATAACCGGCAGAAACCAACATCACACTTGCAGCTGTTTTATCAGAAATTTTTAACTGATAATCTTTTATTTTAACATCGGCTACGGCTTTTAAAAGTTCTACAAAATCGCTTTCAATTCTTGGCAGCACACTTTCCGTTTCCGGATCGCCCATACGGCAGTTATATTCTATCACTTTTGGTTCACCCTTATCGTTCATTAAACCAATAAAAATAAAACCTTTATAATTTATTCCTTCCGCTTTTAAACCATTAACCGTTGGGATAACAATCGTTTCTTCTACCTTTTTTATAAAAGCAGCATCCGCAAACGGAACCGGAGAAACCGAACCCATTCCGCCTGTATTTAAACCAGTATCTGATTCGCCAATTCTTTTATAATCTTTTGCTGAAGGTAAAATCACATAATCTTTGCCATCGGTAACTACAAAAACAGAAAGCTCAATTCCTGTTAAAAACTCTTCTATCACTACCTTTTCACTTGCCGTACCAAACTTTGCTTCTGCCAACATTAAAGTTAACTCTTTTTGTGCTTCTTGCAGATTGGTACAAATTAAAACTCCTTTCCCTGCCGCTAAACCATCAGCTTTTAAAACCACTGGCATATGATGGTGTTTAAGATAATTTAATCCTTCTCTTAAAGTTTCTATGGTAAAAGTGTGTGAATGTGCCGTTGGAATATTATATTTTTCCATAAAGATTTTAGAAAAATCTTTGCTCCCTTCTAATTGTGCCCCATCTTTTTTAGGTCCTATAACTGCAATGTTTTTTAATTCTTCATCTGCTAAAAAGAAATCATGAATTCCTTTTACCAAAGGTTCTTCTGGGCCAACTAAAACTAAATCGACTTTATTTTTTATAGCAAAATCTTTTATTCCTTCAAAATCTGTAGTTTTTAGTGCTATGTTTTTTCCGTAAGCACCAGTACCAGCATTGCCAGGAGCGATAAATAGGTTGCTACATAAATTGCTTTGGGAGATTTTCCAGGCGAATGCACTTTCTCTGCCGCCAGAACCTAAGATTAAAATATTCATGCCTCAAAAATAACACATCTGTTTTATTACAGAGGTTTTAATTTAAAATAAGGTAGTTAGATATGTAAACCGAAATGAAAAATCTAATTTGCATACTTTGTCATTTAAAAAGAAGAAATTTTATGAGATGTCTCCCGTCGTCGACATGACGAATCTCATAAATAAAAATCAATTTCGTCATGTTGAACAAAGTGAAACATCCCACTAACAAAGTTTATAGACTTTTTTGATGTGATGTCTCCTTAGGTCGACATGACGGACTGAAAGTTTTAGATTACCAACTATTAATTTCTTCAGATAAATCTTCCCATTTAGAATTTTTAATTTCTATTAATTGATTTTTTTTAGCTCTTTTCCAACTTTTTAACTCCTTTTCTCTTAAAATTGCTTCTTCTATGCTAAAGAATCCTTCGTAATAAACGCATAAATTTAATTTATATCTTGATGTAAAACTTTTAAGATCAACCTGATTTTGATGTTCCCAAATACGAGACATTAAATTTGAAGTAACACCAATATATAAAGTAGTTCGGTATTTATTTGTCATGATATAAACACATCCACCTCTTTCCATGTTTTAAATTTTACTTTTATTATGAAGCTTTTCTTAATATTGTCTAAAATGAAACATCTTGTTTGTAAAGTTTACCATTTTATACCGACACCTATTTGTGAGATGTCTCCCGTCTTCGACATGATGTAATCTCACATTTAAAACGTTCGTCATGTTGAACGATAGTGAAACATCTCACAAATAGAGTTTACCATTTAATATGCAGACCTTTTTGATGTGATGTCTCCTTACGTCGACATGACGGGATTTCATACATAAAAATCAATTTCTACGTTTTCTTTTTTAACATTTAAACCCACTTGCCTGCCAAAAATCAATGCTCTATTATCAGGTAAATGTCCTGCGGGGAAATGATAACAAACTGGATAATCATATTTAGAAACTATTTCTTGAATAATTTCATAAGCAGAAAAACCAAATGGAATATCATTTAATTTAATATCGCTGAAACCACCAACAATTAAACCAGCTAAATTTTTCATTTTTCCAGCTCTGTCTAAAGTGCGCATCATCCTATCGATAGCGTATTCATATTCGCCAACTTCTTCTATAAAAAGAATTTTTCCATCGTATGAAATGTCGCTTTTTGAATTGATGCAAGCCACTAACAATGTTAAATTTCCGCCTGTTAATTCTGCTTGGCTTTCGCCGATTTTGTTTCTATCATCAGTCTCAATTTCATATTCTAAATTCTCGCCAAACAATACCTTTCTTAAGCTTTCTAATCCTTCTTTGCTGCTCTCGCTGATATTTACCGGCATTTGCGCATGTAAACTCTGTAAACCCATGCTTTGTAATTGCAAATGGAACACAGTAATATCACTAAAGCCAATAATCCATTTTGGATTGTTCAACAATGGCGACCAATCAATTTCATCCACAATCCTGATACAACCGTAACCACCTCGGGCAGCAATAATTGCTTTAATGCTATCATCATTAATGAATTTTTGCATATCGGCAGCCCTTAATTCGTCAGTACCCGCAAATTGATGAAAAACTGAATTTACACTCTCACCCAAAACCACCTCTAATCCCCAGGTTTCTAATAGTTTTATAGCAGCTGTCATTGGTGCTTTTAAACTTTTAGCAGGGCAAGTAATGGCAATTTTATCTCCTTTTTTTAATTGTGGAGGTTGTATCATATTTTATTTTTTATAAGATTTTATAAGGCGTTAACGATAGCAGCGGCATCCTTTTTATTTGTCATCCTGAGCGGAGTCGAAGGATAGCAAATAAAAAGATACAGCGGATAGCGTGTTAAAACGCACAAATTATTTATCTTTTTCTTTAATAATTTTATTTAATCAATATCAATTATCTTTGCAAATTAATAAAACAAACACAATTTCTGTTTTGACTCAAAAAGATTTTAAGAGATACACCATTACATCTGCTTTGCCTTATGCAAACGGACCTTTACATATTGGACATTTGGCTGGCGCTTATTTACCTGCGGATATTTTTGTGAGACATTTGCGCTTACAAAAAAAAGATGTAGTTTACGTTTGCGGTTCTGACGAACATGGTGCGGCGATTACCATCAAAGCTAAAAAAGAAGGCACAACGCCACAATCTATTATTGATCAATATCATTCTCAAATAAAACAAAGTTTTGAAGATTTTGGGATTGCTTTCGATATTTATCACCGTACTTCGTCTGCTATTCATCATGATCTTTCGCAAGAATTTTTCTTAAATCTTTATGAAAAAGGAGAGTTTATAGAAAAGTTTTCTGACCAATATTTTGATGAGGAATTTCAGCAATTTTTAGCGGACAGATACATTATTGGGACTTGCCCTAATTGCGGAAACGAAAATGCTTACGGTGACCAGTGTGAAAAATGTGGTACATCTTTAAGTCCGACTGATTTGATCAATCCTCGTTCTACATTAAGTGGAAATGCGCCTATTTTAAAACCTACCAAACATTGGTATTTACCTTTAGATAAATATCAGCCTTGGCTAGAAAAATGGTTGCTTGAAGGTAAAAAAGACATTTGGAAAACCAATGTTTATGGGCAATGCAGTTCCTGGTTAAAGCAAGGTTTGCAGCCACGTTCTATGACTAGGGATTTAGATTGGGGAATTGATGTGCCTTTAAAAGAAGCGGAAGGAAAGAAGCTTTATGTGTGGATGGATGCACCAATTGGTTATATTTCTGCTACCAAACAATGGGCAATTGACAATAATAAAGACTGGCAATTATACTGGAAAGAACAACCAAACGAAGCTGATAATGCTTGTTTGATACATTTTATAGGTAAGGATAATATTGTTTTCCATTGTATTACATTTCCTTCTATTTTGCATGCCCATGGCGATTATATTTTGCCAACTCAGGTACCTGCAAATGAGTTTTTGAATTTAGAAGGCGATAAGCTTTCTACCAGTAGAAATCACGCTGTTTGGTTACATGAATATCTAGAAGAATTCCCAGATAAGCAAGATGAATTGCGTTACGTTTTAACATCTATAATGCCTGAAACCAGCGACAGCGAGTTTACCTGGAAAGATTATCAAGCGAGGGTTAATAACGAGTTGGTTGCCATTTTAGGGAATTTTGTGAATAGGGTAATGATTTTGATGCACAAGTACTCTGAGGGGAAAGTTTTAGGCGGAGAAAAATTAAAAAACCAATCTTTATTTGATGAAATTGGAAAGGCTTATGATGATGTTGATACTTATTTAACTGATTTTAAATTTAGAAATGCAATAGCTAGTGTGATGGATATTGCCCGTTTAGGAAACCGATATTTAACTGAAAATGAGCCTTGGAAAACTTTTAAAGATAGCCCGGAAGAAGCCAGAGAAGTTTTGCAAAACTGTTTGCATATCATCGCCCATTTAGCCACTTTAAGTCAAGCTTTTTTACCTTCTTCTTCTAAAAAGCTTTTTGGGATGTTAAATATAGAGAGGGATGTTTTGAGTTACGATGAAGAAATTATTTTTAAAGACGGACATCAATTAAACCCTGCTAGTTTATTATTTGAGAAGGTAGAAGATGAAGTTGTGGAAGCACAAATAAAAAAATTAGAAAATAAAAAAATGGAAGCTTTGATTGCGATAAAATCAGAAATAACTCCTGCGAAAGCGGATATTAGCTTTGATGATTTTTCTGCCTTGGATATTAGAACAGGGAAAATTTTAACTGCAGAAAAGGTTGCAAAAACTAAAAAACTATTGAAATTAACGGTTGATACTGGTTTAGACCAAAGAACTGTAGTTTCTGGCATTGCCGAGTTTTTTGACCCCGAAAAGATTGTTGGCCAGCAAGTAAGTATTTTGATAAACCTGGCACCCAGAGAAATTAAAGGTATAATTTCACAAGGAATGATTTTAATGGCAGAAAATTCGGATGGAAAACTTACTTTTGTCGCTCCAAAAGAAGAATTTGGTGTTGGGAGTGTGGTGAGGTAGGAGTTACGCAATGTCATTTTTAGTTTTGAAATTTTTTAAAATGGAGACTTATAAATGAGGTTTCTCCTATCGTTGACATGACGACACGATAAAAAATTGGTCCCGTAGTTCAACGGATAGAATAGAAGTTTCCTAAACTTTAGATATGAGTTCGATTCTCGTCGGGACCACAAAAAAGCTGCTGAAAAGCGGCTTTTTTACTGAATCGTTTTCAACTTTCAAATTATCAGAATCTTGATAAAAGGGATTTTAGGATTTACTTGATGCTTATTGGTGGATTATTAAGTGAAAATTGAACTCTTGATTTATCTCTTCAATTCTTCTACAGGCAAATCATCCTGTTAATCCTTGAATCCTAAAAATCGTGATTCATATAAAAATCACCAAAATTACTTACCTCAATTTTCCTATTTTTAATTTTTTAAACTAAACATCAATGCAATTCCTCCCAATCATCATCGCTGTAATCATACTGCTCATTGCCATTATTTTATTCGTAAAAAAGCCAGAGGCAACAAACGGAGTTTCATTAGAACAATACAATGAGTTGAAAACAGAATTGGCAGTTAATGAGCAAAAAGTTATAAGCGCAAAGGAAGAAAAACAAGAAAATGAATATCGTTTTTTACAAAGGATAAATCGTTTAGAGGAAGAAAAAAACGAATTGATTAGCCAACTTAGTTTAGAAAAGCAACAGGTTTCTAAAGTTGAAGAAAATTTAAAAGCAGAGCAACATCGTTTAAACCTTCAAGAGAAATTTATCACAGAAAATCAAACTAAATTTTCTAAAGATTTTGAACTGATTGCTGCCCAAATCCTCAAACAAAAAACTGCAGAATTTACCGAAACTAATAGAACCAACCTTGATATTTTGTTAAATCCATTAAAAGAAAACATTAAAGCTTTTGAGGATAAAGTAGAAAAAGTTTATAAATCTGAATCTGACGAGCGAAATGTTTTAAAAGGAGAACTTTCTAAATTAATGGAACTGAACAAGCAAATTAGCGATGAAGCGCATAATCTAACAAGAGCTTTAAAAGGCGATAATAAGAAACAAGGAAATTGGGGCGAGATGGTTTTGGATAAACTAATGGAAGGTTCGGGCTTGTTGGAAGGGGTAAATTACACCAAACAAAGTAATTATGTTGCTGCCGATGGAAACCGATTATTGCCAGACATGGTGGTTTTTTTACCTGAGCAAAAACATATCGTTATAGATTCTAAAGTGTCTTTAATAGCTTATGAAAAATTAGTTTCCGCAGAAAATGAGGATGATAGATTGACATTTACAAAACAACATATTGCCTCTATTAAATCTCATATTACGGGTTTAAGTATTAAAAACTATCAAGATTTATATCAAATTAATTCACCAGAGTTTGTGCTTTTATTTATTCCAATAGAATCTTCATTTGCCATTGCGGTTCAATATGATCAAGATTTATTTGATTTTGCATGGAACAAAAAAGTGGTAATTGTTACACCTTCTACCCTTTTGGCGACCTTAAAAACCGTTGCTTCCATCTGGAAGCAAGAGCAGCAAACTAAAAATGCCATAGATATTGCAACAAAAGCTGGTGCTTTATATGACAAATTTGTTGGCTTTGTTACTGATTTACAAAAGGTTGGCGACCATTTAGATAAATCTCAAAAAGTTTATGGCGAAGCGATGGGAAAACTTACTTTGGGCAACGGAAATTTGATTAACCGTGTAGAGAATTTAAAGAAATTAGGTGCAAAAGCTACTAAGGAAATTGATAGTAGGTTGTTAGAAGAATAGAAATCAGAAACATAATTCCCGTTATGGGAACTTTTTATTATATTTGTCCAGTATTAAAATGAGAATAATTTCTAAGAGCATTTTACGAGAATTTTGGGAAAGACATTCTGATAGCGAGCAGCAATTAAAATCTTGGTATAAAGAAACCAGCGACAGTCTATTTAAGTCTCCAAATGATATTAAAATAGTTTATCCTAGTGCCAGCATATTACAAGATAATCGTGTAGTGTTTAACATAAAGGGAAATAAATATAGAATCATAGTGAAAGTAAGCTATAAGTATGCTATGATTTGGATTCGATTTGTAGGAACACATGCTGAATATGATAAAGTTGACGCTAATAAAATTTAAAAATTATGACCATTAAACCCATAAAATCAGAATCCGATTATAAAGCTGCTTTAGAAAGGTTAGAAATCATATTTGATGCAGATTTAAATACTCCCGAAGGTGATGAGTTGGAGATTTTAAGCATCTTAATTGAAAAATATGAGGATGTGTATTTTCCAATAGATTTGCCAGACCCCATTGAAGCCTTAAAATTTAGAATGGAACAAATGGGCTATACTCCAAACGATTTAGTGAAGGTTATTGGGCTAAAAAGCAGGGTAAGTGAAATTTTAAATAAAAAAAGAAAGCTTTCTTTAAATATGATTAGAAAATTGCATGATCAATTACAAATACCTACTGAGGTTTTAGTGCAAGCTTATTAATTTATTAAGGGCGTTTATCCACCAGCTGGCGGACCACTATATTTTTTTTGCTACTTGCTTACCCGCTAATGCAAAAAAGGATGTCGTTTCTATCGTTAACGCAGCTATCTCTTCACAAAAAATCCTTCTTCAAAACTTTGGCTTTCCCTTTGCAAACAAATTAGCTTATAAAGTATTTTTAATTCATGGCAATTTCTAAAGGCGAGCGAATCATCCAAGAATGGTATCTTTTAAAAAAATGGGAGCAATTTCCTTTTCAAAAAGAGATGATGGATAGCTATTTAAATGGCTTTTCTGGATTATTAAATGCACCAACTGGTAGCGGAAAAACCTTCGCCATGTTTTTGCCTTTTATTATAGAATATATCAATGAAAATCCAGAAACGTATCAACAAAAACTAAGTAATGGTTTAATGTTGCTTTGGATAACTCCTTTGAGAGCCTTAACCAACGACATCCAAAAAGCCATGCAATCTGTGGTGGATGATTTAGGTATCCCATGGAAAATAGGGACCAGAACAGGCGACACATCATCCGCAGATAAGCAAGCCATCAAAAGAAAACCGCCAGAAGTTCTTTTAACAACGCCAGAAAGTTTGCATTTAATGTTGGCGCAAAAAGAATATCCCAAAACATTTAAAAATTTAAGAGTTGTGGTTATTGATGAGTGGCATGAATTACTAGGCACAAAAAGAGGCGTTCAGGTTGAGCTGGGATTATCCAAATTGAAAAGCTTAAAGCAAAAAGCTGAAAGCGAAAAGCAAGCCTTTAGCCTTCTACCTTCAGCTTTAAGCTTAAAAATATGGGGCATTAGCGCTACCATTGGTAATTTAGAAGAAGCTGGAGATGTACTTTTAGGTCCAAATTTTTCTTTGGATAAAAAGAAAATGGTGAGAGCCAACATCGCAAAAAAGCTTGAAATAAAATCTATTATCCCAGAAAACGTAGAAAAATACAGCTGGAGCGGGCATATTGGTCTTAAACTTTTACCAGAAGTAATGGAGATTGTTGCCAACAGTAAAACCACATTAATTTTCACTAATACAAGGGCACAGTCAGAAATTTGGTATCACGCCATTTTAGATAATTATCCTGAATATGCTGGCGTAATGGCCATGCACCATGGTTCTTTGGATAATGAACTGAGAGCATGGGTAGAAGAAGCGCTTCATGCAGCAATTCTAAAATTGGTGGTTTGTACTTCAAGTTTAGATTTAGGGGTTGATTTTAGACCAGTTGATACGGTGATTCAAATTGGGAGCCCAAAAGGCGTAGCTCGTTTTATGCAAAGGGCTGGCAGAAGCGGGCATCATCCCGGAGCAACTTCAAAAGCATATTTTGTACCCACACATTCTTTAGAATTACTAGAAGGAGCTGCTTTGAAATACGGAATTGAACATGAAATATTTGAAAGCCGAGATCCTGTTTTATTGGCTTTTGATGTATTGATACAGTATTTAGTTACCCTTGCAGTTTCAGATGGTTTTAAAGCAGAAGAAACCTATCAACAAATCATCAATACTTTTGCTTACGCAGATTTAACGCGAAATGAGTTTCATGATATTTTACAATTCATCACCCGTGGAGGGAAATCTTTAAGCGCATATGATGAATTTTTAAAAGTAGAAATTGAAGAAGGCGTTTTTAAAGTGAACGATAAGCGGGTGGCGATGAGGCATCGTTTAAGCATGGGAACCATTACTGGTGATGTAAATGTGAGGGTTAAATTTCAATCTGGTGGAAGTTTAGGTTCTGTTGAAGAGGGATTTATATCCAAATTAAAAACGGGCGATACTTTTTGGTTTGCCGGCAGAAGTTTAGAATTTATCCGCTTTAAAGACATGACCGCTTTTGTAAAAGTCAGTAAGAAAAAGAAAGGTTTAATTGCGAGTTGGGCAGGCAGCAGAATGCCATTATCCTCACAACTTTCGGCAGTTTTTAGGCAAAAATTAGATGAAGTTGCTTTAGGTGTAGAAGAAGATGAGGAAGTAAAAGCTTTACGCCCTTTATTTGACCGACAGATTGCCCAATCTCATTTGCCATTTAAAGATGAATTTTTAATAGAGGTGGTAGAAACTAGAGATGGTTTCCATTATTTCTTTTATCCTTTTGAAGGACGATTGGTACATGAAGGTTTAGCATCTCTATTTGCTTACAGAATGACAAAATTGAAAAGTGCTTCTTTTTCTATTGCCATGAATGATTATGGTTTTGAACTTTTAACAGATGAAGCTATGCCTTTAGAGCAAGCTATTTCTGATGGTTTATTTAGCGATAAAAACTTATTAGATGACATACAGCATAGTTTAAATGCTAATGAGATGGCGAGAAGAAAATTTAGAGATATAGCACATATTGCTGGCTTGATTTTTACGGGTTTCCCGGGTAAAAACATGTCTAACAAACATTTGCAATCTAATTCTTCTTTGTTGTTTGATGTTTTTAACGAGTATGAAAAAGATAATTTATTGGTAAGACAAGCCTATAATGAAGCTTTGGCTTTTCAGTTAGAAGAGTTTAGAATGCGAGAAGCATTACAAAGAATACAATCACAAAAACACATCATAAAACACACAAATGGTCCTTCTCCATTTGCTTTTCCTGTAATGGTTGATAGATTAAACCGTGAAAAATTAAGTACCGAAACTGTAGAAGAACGTGTTGCAAAAATGATTGGCAAAATGGAAAGTGAGTATTAAATATAACTATTTATTAATCGTGTTAAATAATTTCATACCTACAGCATTTTAAAAAAATTGAAATTTTTTTAAACCATAATGTCATCCCTCTGGGACTTGGTATTTATAAAAATTTTTAGCTTCAATAAATTAAGAATTTTTAGCCCCAGTGAGGCGAAATTATGGTAACTAAAACTCAATATTTAAAAAGCCTCAGAGGGGCGATATTATTCTCCGTCTAAAAATTCACAAAACACACTCTAAAACATTTCATCAAATCGCAATTATCTCTTTCTTCTTTTTTGTTTTCATCCTTTTTGGTATAGCATTTAAAATTTCATCTTCCAAAGCATCAATAACTCTTTTTTTAATAAAGTTATTATTGGTAACAATACTTACTTCTCTGCTAGGTTCAGGACTCTTAAAATAACGCACTTTATCCAATTGCTTTACAGAAAAATCTTGAAGAGAAAGCTCTGGTAATATGGTAATCCCGTCATTTAAATCTACCATTTTTATAAGCGTTTCTATACTGCCTGTATTATACTCTAATTTTGCATCGTTAGAATTTTTATGCTTACAAATATTTAAAACCTGGTTTCGCATACAATGTCCCTCATTTAAAAGCCAAAGATTATCAACATCTAGATCATTTGTAGTAATGGCTTTTTTCTTAAAAATAGGACTGTGTTTAGACAAATAGCTAACAAAGTTTTCATAAAAAACTGGTCTTTCTGTTAAGCCACTTTCATGTAATGGAGTTGCCAAAATACCACAATCCAAAAGGTTTACCTTTAATTGCTGAATGATAGTTTCTGTAGTGAGCTCTGATATGGTTAGTTTCACTTTTGGATATTTTTCCATAAAACCCCCTATAACTTGCGGCAAAAGATAGGGAGCGATAGTTGGGATTACTCCGATTTTTAATTCGCCTGCTAATTCTCCTTTTCGCTCTTCAATAATTTCCTTTATTTTATAACTTTCTTGTAATAAAATTCTGGCTTGTTCTATAATCTCAATACCTATCTCTGTAGGAATTACTGGTTGCCTTGACCTGTCAAAAAGTTTAACTTCAAGTTGTTCTTCTAATTTTTGAATTTGCATACTCAACGTTGGCTGAGTAACAAAACATTTTTCTGCTGCTAATACAAAACTTCGATAAGTATCTACAGCAACCGCGTATTCTAATTGAACTATTGTCATAATGATAAATATAGATAAATTCTATTAGTGATTTTAATTTGAATAAATTTTTATAACGATAGGGATTGAAACGGCATCCTTTTTTTGCGCTAGCCGTTTAGCAAATGGCAAAAAAAGATATAGTGTAAAGCCCGACCCTTCCGCTAGCTAGCGGATGGGAAACGCCCAAATAAATAAATTTTAAAACAAAAAAGGCAAACCTAAATAGATTTGCCTTATAAAATTATAATTGAATTTACTTAGTTGCCTGTCCAAACATCGTTTGCAGAATTTGTATCTGGCATTACATGTTGTGGATCAAAAGTTACTGAAGCAATTTTTTCTGTTGATGGATATTGAAAAGTCCATGTTTTGTTTCTTTCCCAAATTTCTACCGGTAATTTAATATTTTCAGTTTTTCCGCTCACTGTTTTTATTTCTAAAGTTACAGGCATTGGCATACTTTCATTACAACCAATGGTAATAAAAGCCCCATTCTTTGCATCATCTTTAACGTATTTTACATCGTTAACAGAGATATCTGCTTTCCAATTGTTAAGAAACCAACCTCTCCAAAACCAATTTAAATTTTCTCCTGCTACGTTTTCAATTGTTCTAAAAAAATCATTTGGCGTTGGATGTTTAAATGCCCATCTATCAATATAAGTTTTAAAAGCCCTATCAAAGCGTTCGGGACCTAAAATTTGTTCTCTCAATAAAACTAAGCCAGTGCTAGGTTTAAAATAACACAATACCCCAATATGAGATTCTTTCATGTTATCCGGACTTACCATAATAGGCTCAAAAATTGGATTCATTAAATAAGCAGATGTTTTGTGCATATCTGCTGCAGATTTTGGCGCATATTCTCCATTATTAAAATTTTGTGTTGATAAAGTGTTGATGAAGGTATTAAAACCCTCGTCCATCCAGCCATACAAACGTTCGTTAGAGCCTACAATCATAGGGAACCAATTGTGTCCAAATTCATGATCTGTAACTCCCCAAAGCCCTGCTTTTTTAGATTTCCATCCACAAAAAACAATACCTGGATATTCCATTCCACCTTCATTACCAGCCACATTTGTTGCTGCAGGATAACTATACTCAAACCATTTGCTAGAATTATGTTCTAAAGATTTTTTCACATATTCAGTTGATCTTCCATAAGCGTCGTCTCCTGTACTTTCTATTGGATACGCTGAAATAGCTAAAGATTTTTTACCGCTTGGCAAGTTCATTTTTGCGGCATCAATAATAAACGCGGGAGAAGAAGCCCATGCACAATCCCTTGCGTTTTGCAATTTAAAGTGCCAAGTCAATTCTTTTTTATCAGCCGGGCGAGAGGCTTTATCTGTTACCTCATTTGCACTACGGATCATTACGGTTGCATCACTTTTTGCTGCTGCTTCCCATCTTTTTACTTGTTCTGCAGTATAAACTTCTTTTGAGTTTTGCAATTCGCCAGAGCAAACTACAATATGATTTGCAGGTGCAGTAATTTTGATGTCAAAATCGCCATAGTCTAAATAAAACTCACTTGGGCCAGTGTAAGGAATAGTGTTCCAGCCGGTAACATCATCATATACACACATACGTGGATACCATTGGGCTTGAGTGAATATTTTTCCATTTTTGGTTTCTAAAACACCCATTCTATCTGAACCATATTCTGGAGAGATGTATGAAAAATTAATTTTTAGTTTTAAAACTCCGCCATTTGCTTTTAGGTTTTCTGGCAAAAAGATTTGAAGACGAGTATCTTCAATCATATATTTTAAATCAACATCCTGGCTTTTACCGTTTAAACTCATTAAACGCACTAAACCTAATTGATGACCGCCTTCAAAAACTTGGCCACGGCTACCATTACGGCTCCCCGTTGGGGGAATTATAGCTGTTCCTCGAGAAGATTGCTTAAATAAATTTTGATCTATATTCATCCAAATAAAACCCAAATCATCCGGACTATTATTAGTATAAGTTAAAATCTCTGAACCTGTTATTTTATTTGCATCATTATCTAAAGAGGCTGTTAACTGATAATCAGGTCTGTTTTGCCAATATTGTTGACCCGGTTGTCCACTAGCAGAACGGTATGTGTTTCCGTTTCCAGAATAAAAAAATGGCTTAAAAGCTTCTACATAATCGTAGTTGCTTGTAGAAGCTGTAGGAGTTTGTGCTTGAGCTAAAGATTGGAAGCCCAAGAAACAAATAGTGATGCTAAAAGCACCCATTAATTTTGATTTTAACATGGATTGGGTTTGAATAAAAAAAGCAATATAAATAACCTTGTGGGTTAAAGTTTATTATGATAAAATTGTTACGTAATTAAAAACTTCCGCTAAAAGAAGTTCTTGGAAGATTTGGATATATTCTATTCTCTGCAGGCAATCTTATATATTCATTATAAGATTTTACGATATAGGTTCTTAATTCAACCTCACTCATATCAATAACTTGCGAATACGTTGGCCTGTAATAGGACATAAAATCTTCTAATAGCTGACCTTTTATTTTTGTTAAATCAGATACCAAATCTGGGTTAAACTTTTGATCTATTGTTTTCTCGTTTAACTCTTTATCCATAAATTTTTGAAAAGCTCTTTTCTGTTGAGATTGTTTACCAAAAGCATTTCCTAAACTTAATTTACCATCTTGAGTTAAAACTGTGGTATTTGCTAATGAATATGCAGAAGAATATGCAGAACGTACATTTTCTGGTACTTTACTTTTTGCGCTCACAATAACCTCATCCAAAACAATTAAACTTGGTCTCATTAAAACCAGCTTTGGCCTCATGTTTTCTAAAACCAAAGTGTCATTTTGGTAGCCCGGGCAAGAAAAAACAATTAAATCACCTAAATCTGCTTTTACCACAAAATCTCCTTTTTGCCCGGTGTGATCAACCTCTTTTTGGGTAAGGTTGTTCACAAAAACTAGTTTCAGTTTGTTACGGCTATCGGCGTCATAAGCCGTACCTTCTATTCTCATTTGTGCTTTTAACATAAATGGTAATAAACTTAACAAAATGATAATGAGGTTTTTCATCTTTACAAAAGTCTGTTAATATCTTTTAAATAACAAACGCTTAACATTTTTTAACGCTAATTATACAATCTTATTAAAGATAAAGTTTTTCATATTGTTTTTCATCAAACCCAACAGAGTTACTTTCATCGCTTTCTACAACGGGTCTTTTGATGGCGCTAGTATGATTTAACATTAATTTTATAGCAGAAACCGTATCCTTTATTTCAATTTTAACAGTTTCATCAAGCCCTCTCCATGTTAATCCTTTTCTATTTAAAACGTTTTCCCATCCAAATTCATTACACCATTTTTCTAAACTTTCTTGGCTTACGCCGAGCTTCTTATAATCGTGAAAATCATAATCAATATGATTATTTTCAAAAAAAGTACGGGCTTTTTTTACCGAACCACAATTTGGAATACCGTAAATTTTTGTTTTCATTGTTGATTTGTTAAATTTTTTATTGTCTGAATCTTGGTTTTCTTGGTTTAAGATTCCTATATTTCTAATTATCAGAATCTTGATTTTCTCGATTTTAAGATTAACAGGATTCTTGCATACCTCATAATTTTAAGTTTAAAAGTATCCTCTTTATCCTTTATTCCTGCAAATCGAGATTCAGACAAAATATTCAGACAAAATTAATTAAAATTAGTCATCGTTAATTCCGTACCAATTGTACAAAACGATTTAATCATGTTAATAGATTTATCAATTAATGCTGGTAAAGCAAGTATTTCATCTTGATCAAAACCACTTAAAACATAATCTACCTGTCGGCCTTTCGGATAATTATCACTAATGCCAAATTTTATCCTTGGATATTCATTAGAGCCCAAAATACCTTCAATACTTTTTAACCCATTGTGACCCGCCGGGCTTCCTTTTGGTTTTAATTTTACTTTCCCAAACGGAATTGCCAAATCATCCACAATAATCAACACATTTTCTATTGAGATTTTTAATTCCTGCATCCAATGCCTTACTGCCTTTCCACTTAAATTCATATAAGTGGTTGGCTTTATCAGGCATAAAGTTCTTCCTTTATGATTAACTTCAGTATAACCAGCCAATTTCATGGTGCTAAAAGTCGCTCCTGCTTCTTTAGCTAATTGGTCTAAAACCATAAAACCTATGTTATGGCGGTTATCTGCATACTCTTGTCCTATATTTCCTAATCCTACGATAAGATATTTCATGTTAAATTCAATTCAATTTCTGTCCGTCATGTCGAGGCAACGAGACATCTCATTAACAAAGTTATCATTCTAACTGAAAACCTATTCGTGAGATGTCTCCTATCGTCGACATGACGGAGTAGTTAAACTAAAAAGGCATCCTCGCTAATGGTGCTACATCCTGACCTACAAAATCTTTGGCTAAAAATTTATAATAGCCTGCAATTGCAATCATTGCAGCATTATCCGTACAATATTGAAATTGCGGTATAAAAACATTGCAATTTAGTTCTTTCCCTAAATTTGTTAATCCTTCTCTTAAACCAGAATTTGCTGAAACCCCGCCAGCAATTGCTAAATCTTTTATTTGATATTGCTCTGCAGCTTTTTTAAATTTATTTAATAAAATGGATACAATTCTGTTTTGTACAGATGCGCAAACATCATTCAAGTTTTCTTTTAAAAAATTTGGGTTTTCTTTAACATGATCTCTTACAAAATAAAGGATTGACGTTTTTAAACCACTAAAACTAAAATTCAAATCTTTTATTTGCGGTTCTGGAAATTTGAATCTATTTGGATCTCCCAACTTTGCATATTTATCAATCAAAGGTCCACCGGGATAAGGCAAATCTAAAATCTTAGCTGTCTTATCAAAAGCTTCGCCGGCAGCATCA
The DNA here is from genome assembly GCA_038237895.1 of Sphingobacteriales bacterium. Classification (GTDB taxonomy): domain Bacteria; phylum Bacteroidota; class Bacteroidia; order Sphingobacteriales; family Sphingobacteriaceae; genus Pseudopedobacter. The sequence goes on from JBBRYE010000003.1 coordinate 28,130, forward strand.
TCTAAAGTTTCGCCGATAATTTCCATATCAAAATAATCTTTTACCAAAACAATTTGAGTATGCCCGCCAGAAACTGTTAGGCATAAAAAAGGAAATTTAGGCTTAGGATCATCTATAAAATGGGCTAATATATGAGCTTGCATATGGTTAACTTCAATTAAAGGAATGCTATTTGCTAATGCAAATGCCTTAGAGAAGCAAGTACCAACTAACAAAGATCCCAATAATCCTGGGCCGCGTGTAAAAGCTACTGCATCTATGTGTTTTTTGTTTATTTTCGCAGCTGTTATTGCTTGATGTACAGCCGGAACAATATTTTGTTGATGAACCCTGGAAGCTAATTCTGGTACAACTCCACCATATTGTTCATGAATTGTTTGGTTTGCAATAATATTTGAGACTATTTTTCCGTCTATGCAGATAGATGCTGATGTTTCATCGCAAGATGATTCTATTCCGAGAACAATTGACACAAGTATGAGATTATAATTTTTTAAAACACAAAACTATTAAAAAAGTATTCAAAATACTGCTTTATGTATTGCTAGCTTTCATTTTTTTGATAGCAGGCATTATCTTTTCTTTCCAATTTGAAAGCGTACAAACATGGGGAGCTAAAAAAGCAACTAAATATTTATCGCAACAATGGAAAACCACTGTTGATATTAATAAACTTTACTTTAAACCTTTTAGCTCTGTTGTTTTAGAAGGAGTATATATACAAGATTTAGATAAAGACACCCTTTTAAACGCAGGAAAATTAAATATAGATATTTCTTATTTTTCTCCTTTTTCTGAAAGGAAAATTGTTTTGCAACAAATTACCTTAGAAAACAGTAAGTTTTTTCTTAAAACTTATAAGGATAGTACCACCAATCTTTCTTTTATTATAAATTATTTTAATACAGGAAGTGTAGATACTACAGCAAAAAAGCCTTTCGATTTTTTAATCAATAATGTTAAAATCAACAATTTAGATTTTAAATATAAAAACTATAGAACGCCAGATACCCTATATAACGGTTCTGTAAACTATGATGATGTTGATATAAAAGGATTAAGCACATCTATAAATAATTTAGACACTAAAAACTACATTCTTAAAGCACAAATAAATCATCTAAAATTTAAAGAAAAAAGCGGTTTTATTTTAAACGATTTCACTGCTGCCGCCACTATTGATACCAATAAAATTGTATTACAAAATTTATATCTTAAGACGCCAAACACAACTTTAAGCAACTATTTTAGCATGAAATTTAAGGATTTTGCTGATTTTGACGATGTAGAGAATAAAGTAACTTTAGAAGGCCATTTTAAAAATTCAAAAATCTACGCAAAGGATATTGCTTTTTTTGCCCCTCAACTTTCAAATACCAAACTGGTTTTAGATGTTACCGGAAATATTAAAGGAAAAGTAAATGATTTAAGAGCTAAAGATTTAGTAATTAAACTAGGTAAAACTTCTTATGTAAAAGGAAATTTTCAGATTAAGGGTTTACCCGATATTAAAAACACTTTTTTAGACTTAGATTTTAAACAGGTTTATACCAACCAAGCTGATATTGATTATATCATTGAAAAAGCAACAGGTAAGAAATCAATCAAAATTCCTGATGTGATTAAAAAGTTTGGGAACATCAATTTTGTGGGTTCATTTACTGGTTTTGTAAATGATTTTGTAGCCTACGGCGATTTTAAAACCAAATTAGGCAGAGTAAAATCTGATGTGAACATGAAAATCAATAAGCAAAATATTCCTTCCTACACAGGCAAAATACAAGCTATTGATTTTAATTTAGGAGATTTAATTGATCAACCAAGTATCAATAGAACCTCTTTTGTTGCTAACGTAAATGGAAGGGGTTTTATATTTGATAATTTATCTGAAAAGTTAAAGGCCAATGTTTCCTATTTTGATTATAACAATTATAGGTACCATAATATAAAAGTTGATGGTAATATCAATAAGCAGGTTTTTGACGGGAAACTATCAGTAAATGATAAAAACGTGAAACTTAATTTTGATGGTAAAGCAAATTTAAACCCAAAATTACCAGAATTTAATTTTGTAGCCGATATTCAAAAAGCCAATCTCCATATCTTAAACTTCACCAAAGATACAATACAAGTAGAAGCGAAAATAAACACCAATTTTAGTGGCAATAGCCTAGAAAATATTCAAGGAAATTTTACCATAAATGATATTAGGTTTACCAATACAGAAAAATCTGTTGTAATAGACTCTGTTTATTTGATGGCTAAAGGAATTGGAAAAGATAGAATTTTAGCATTAACATCTGATGTGGGTGATGCAAGTATTAAAGGCGAATATGATTTAAATACTTTACCGTCATCATTTAATAAAATAATAAAAAAATATATTCCTTCTTATAAAGGAAAAATTGTTGCTGCCAATAATCAAAATTTTGAGTTTAAAGTGGATTTAAAGAACTTTGATTACATCTCTAGTTTATTTATTCCTGAGTTAAAAATCCCAGAAAGAGGCGCATTTAATGGCCGTTTTAATTCTTTTAAAGACTCTGTGAGTTTAAATGGTTTTATCAAAACATTAACTTATAATGGTACCACTTTTAATAATATAATTTTAGATCAAAACACCAACAGCAAATCTTTAGAAGCCATTATTTCCATGGATAAAATAGAGATTTCTAAAGGTGGATTATATGTGCAAAACGTAATTATCCAAAACACTTTAAGAGACGATAGCTTAAGCTTCAACGTAAAATTGGCAGATAAAAATGCGGTTAATCAACTCGATTTATACGGATTGGTAGAGTTTGGAACAGATACCCTTGCCAAATTGAGTTTATTGCCTTCTGATGTAATTATCGATAATCAAGTATGGAAAATACAGGATAAAGTGAGAATTAAATTTGAGAACAACCGAACAATCATAGATAATTTTGAACTCAGTAGCGATAAACAATTAGTTGCAGTTAATGGGGCAATCTCTAAAAATCCTGAAGATAATTTGGAAGTAGTGATTAAAGATTTAAAAATGACTTCATTAAGTCAGATCACTAAAGGATTTGGAGTTAATTTAAATGGAACTATGAATGGGCAAGCACAACTATCAGCTATTTTAGGTACACCAAATATTAAATCTGATATTACAATTGATTCTTTAAAGTATAATAGTACAGATATTGGCGATTTAAAATTAGCCTCGGTTTATAATAATCAGGATAGTAAAATTGACGTGGATGCTACCATCTTTAAAAATGATAGTAAAACAATGGATATTAAAGGAGATATAGACATTAAAAGTGCGAGTAATAATTTAAACCTAGATTTAATTTTAGATAAAACCGAATTAGTGATTATAGAACCTTTTGTTAAGGATTTAGTATCTCGCCTTAAAGGTCAAGTTTCTTCTAATTTAAAGGTTACAGGTAAATTTAATAATCCCCAAATCAATGGAGATTTAACCCTTATCAACTCTGGTTTAACCGTAAATTATTTAAACACAGCCTATACCATAAATGATAAAGTAACAGTAGATAACAGTATCATTAAAGTAGAAAACCTTGATCTGGTTGATATTAGAGGTAATAAAGCTACCGCTAATGGCACAGTTGATATGACTAATCCTAGCAATCCTGATATACGCATTGATATAGAAGCTAATAATTTTATGGCGTTAAACACTACGGCTAAAGAAAATCCAATCTACTACGGAATTGCGTACGGTACTGGTAAATTTAGTTTTATGGGCCCAACAGACGCTATGAAAATCAATATCAAAGCAAAAACCGAAGAAGGAACAGAGTTTACCATTCCTTTAAACGGAGCATCAACCGTTAGCTCTAATGATTTTGTGATTTATGTTGCTAAAGACTCTACTCTAAATAATAAAGGTCAAGAAAACTATTTTAAAGGTTTAACCATGGCCTTTGATTTAACAGTTGATGAAGGTTCTAAAGCAAATATTTTAACAGAGGTTGGAAATTTAACAGGTGTTGGTAATGCCCAACTAAATCTTAAAATTACCAGCCTTGGCGATTTTGAGATGAAAGGCGATTACATCATCAACAAAGGTCAGTTTGATTTTACTGCAAATAATATCATCAATAAAACTTTTGATATCACTAAAGGTGGTAGCATAAGATGGACTGGTAACCCATCTGACGCAGAAATTAATTTAAACGCTGTATACTCTACCAGAGCTGCAATTGCCCCACTTTATGCAGCAGCTGGGCGAACATTACCAGATGAAAGTAGAAATACAAGGGTTTTAGCAGAGGCAGAAATGATTCTAAAAGGTTCGCTTTTAAGCCCAACAATTACCTTTGGTTTAAATTTTCCTAACAATTCTGGCTATAAAACAGAGTTACAAGGATATTTGGATGATAAAGACAACGAAGCCCAGCAAGTAATAAATTTAGTAGTGCGTAATAGTTTTAATGGTAATTCTAGCGCAGGTATCGGTATTGATAATCAAACTTTAATTGGTTCTGGTTTAGAACTAGGTTTTAGTAAATTGAACAGCATCGTTTCTCAGTCTTTAGGACTTAAAAATTTAGACTTTAACATTCGTTCTTTAAACGAGTTTGGTTTAGGCTTTAGCTTTTTTAATAATCGTTTAAAATTTGCTGGTAACTACATCAATAACAGTTACGATAATAGTTATTTTAACAACAATTTCTTTAATTCTTCTTTTAAAGATGCCAGTATAGATGCACAAGCAACTTATGATATTAGAAAGGACGGAAGTTTTGTAGCTAAAATTTTCCAACGTCCTTCTAACAGAGATTTCTTTAACCTTAACGGCGATATTAACATAGCTGGGGCAGGCTTGGTTTACGTACAAGAATATGATACTTTTAATGAATTTATCAGCAAAACATTTGGAAGAAAAAGAGACGAAGCTGCTAAACAAGATGATACCGAAGAGAGAACCAAAACCATGAAGACTCCAATCATAGTTCCTAAAAAAGAAGAAGAGTAAAAACACAATTTTATTTTCTACCCTAATTTCAATTAAATTTTATTGGATAATAATTATCCTAAAAACGGTTAATAAAAAATTTTTCTTATCCCAATAAAAACAAAAACCATTAAGGTATATACTAAAAAGAAAGGTAAAATAAATGCCTTTAAACCCAGCACTAGCATAATTGCAATAAGCAATAATTGAAAACCCAAACCAAAAGTAGAAATCCCTGTCATCAACCAGTTGGGTAATATTTCGCCAAAACTCGCATTACTATCTAATTTATAAATGGCTTTATCAAATGCTCCATAAAGTAATTTATATAAACCAAAAAGAATGTTTACGTGTTTTTGTGTTTCGCCTTTTAAAGCTAATGGTGTTGTATTTTCAAAAACACGACTAGTGGTATCGCCATCTACTTTATTTCTTAAAATAACATAATAATAGTTGTAAAGTGTGCCTTGTAATTGCAATCCTAAAAATGCTAACAGGCATATCCAAATGGTATTGTTACCGATAAACCAAATGGAGATAAAGAATAAAGCATTTAAAATAATATCGGCAACAGAATCAAGATAACGGCCAGTATAAGATGGTTTTTGTTTTAAACGAGCCAGCTCCCCATCTGCAGCATCTAAGATAGATTTAAAGATTAAAAAGAATGCAGCTAGCCAATAATATCCAGTTATGATACAATAAATAGCAATTATACCAGAGATTATAAAACCAATAGTTACGTGAATAGGAGTAAAATTAGTGTTCTTTAAAGAATTAGCGATAACCCTTGCAATTGGTCTACCGTAATCTGAAAAATCAATAAATTTATGCTCTTTTGGAAGCTTTGACATTAAATATCATAGAAAAATTAATTTGGAATATACCGTAAAAAGGCGCAAATATAAGATTTAATCTTCTGCTATTCTATCTTTAAAGACGTTATCTAAATTTGTATCTGATATATTGAAATTTTGTGTTTTAGTTATGACGATGTTGATATTCAAATCAATTTAATTCTCTTCTAATTCTTTATCTATATCTTTTAAAATGCCATCAATTTCTTTTATTGATTTTTCATTAAAAAAAGTTCCCTGTTGGATGTTAAATCTTGAGAAATATAACAAAGACTGAATTCTGCGAGAATCAAAAATTTCATAAAGAGATATGCCATCTTTTTTAAAATATTGATTTTCTAAATCTCCTATTTTTAATTGCTGACCGTTCAAAAATTAGCTTGAGATATGATATAAGGAATTGTTTGCTGATAATAAGAAAGAATTGAATTTTTAAGCTTGTTGTTTTCTATAGTGCCAATTTTACCGCTTGATTTAAAACCTTCATAACGGGCATTATTAAAATTTATGGATAATAACCTTAAATCTGTTTTAGGCCCTATTAATGAATCAGGAAGATATTTATCGCCCATTTGCAGCAAGAATTTATAATTATTACTTAGAGTTATTGTTGTCGATTTATTATCTTCAAAAATTTTTTTATCTTTAATTAAGTCATCTTTTAGTTCTGATAAAAACTGATTTGCTGCTGCTTTTTCATGTCTAGCTTCGCTCCAGTTATGTAACCAAATAGAAAGTGTAATTGCAAAAACTATAATAAATATTTCTATTTCTATTTCCTTTATCTTTTACGTAAGGCTATGTTTCTGATTTTTTACTTCGCTATATACTTTTTTGGTATGTTTAATAATCTCTTCTTGCATAAATTTCAATAAAAATCTGCTTATTTAAATTAAGCTTGTTATAGTTAGTGCTAAAATATTTACTCTTTGTTTTAATTTTTGAAGATAATACAATAATTATAAAAGGGAATATTAAAAGGGAAAGCGGTTTAAAAGATATGTTTTTAAATACTTTTATTAAAGTGTTTCAGATGCTTTTTTACCCATCAAATCCGCTTCCTTTTCTAAACCTTTCTCATCATTTAAAGGAATTTCTGCTTTCATTTGCAGAGTTGGTTTTACTCTTCCTTGTTTTTGTTGCACTACATGCCATGCTTCGTGATGTAAATGTATTTTTTGATCATTTTCTACATGAATATCAGTTCCTTTTGCATAAGCATGGGCTTGTAATTGAGCTGGTTTATCAGCGTTATAATGAACTTTTACATCATCTAAAGAATATCCAGAAAGATTTTCAATTCCTTGTTTTAAATTATCAGGTAATCCTGTATTATTTTCTTGTTTTTGGATGGGAAGTGATTGGGTTTTATTCTTTAGTTTTTTATTCATTCTTTAATGATTCTTATTGATGTTTTCCCAATCCTTAAAAATAAATCTTAAAGCGTCGAAATAGGCAACTATCGGTTCTGTCATATGAGTTTCTGTTGGATAATGTTTATACTTATAGTTGAATCCAATTAAATTTTTATTAATGATTATGGAATCAAACTTCAATAAATCTGCATGAAAAAAAGAGGCATCACCACCTTCATTCCCATCACTATAAAATAAAATTTTGTTTAAAGTACTTCCATTTTTCAATTTTTCATCAGCCAATTTTAAAAGATATTTATTGTCCCAATAAAATGATGGACTAACAGCAATGTAAGCATCAAATAGTTCAGGATGCGTCAACAGACAATTAATAGATGAAAGTCCACCGAAAGAATGTCCCGCAAAAATTTTATAGGGTTTCGTTTTGTAGCTTTTATTAATGACTGGTATTAACTCCGTTTCGATAAATTTCAAAAAGTTTTCATTTCCTCCGCTGGGTTTCTTCAAATTACTGCTGTCTGGCTTGCCTAAATAATCAGTTATACTTGCTGTTGGCGTTAAATCTCTTCTTCGGTCTGTATTGGGTATGCCTACTATTATCATTTTTGGTATTGCCAGGACATCTGTCCGACTAAGATAATCTGCATATTGGGCAAGCAGTTCGAAATGATTATCGCCATCCATTAAATACAATACCGGAAAGCGTTCGTCTAAATTTGTAGAATCTGGTTCAGGGCAATAAATATAAATTTTACGGTCTTCATTCAAAACTTTAGAATGAATTGTTAAAATTTCACTTTGTGGATATTTATAGGGTTCTGTATTTTGAGCGTTCACATTTGAAACAACAAACAGTAGCGAAAGGGTAAAATAGTTTAGGAAATAATTTACAAATTTCATATTGTATAATTAAAATGGTTTTATTGTAACTTGGTTTTTTGCGTGATTGATGACGTTTTGGAAATTTTTGCAGAAATGGCATTGCTTGCTGAATCTTTATCACACCTCAATAAGTTTAGTAAACAACCTGCGCCACCGGCAGTTGATTTTACAAGACTTTACAATAGCAAATGTTTTTTTATAAAATTATATATTCCTCAATTTTATTTTTTAATAAGCTTATCAAATTATTAAGACGATCTAACTTTTGTATAGATTTAGATGATTTAAAATCTTCACAAAACTTATTAGACAATTTTACTTTTAAAGATTCTAACTTTTGCTTGTTTTTTAACCCTTCGCATTGCTGCTTTAATTGTATAATGACAGCATTAGCTTCATCAATAATGAAAGTTTGATTCATTTCGACTTCAAAAAAACTTTTTACAAATTGAGATGGATATAAATCTTCAATTGTACATTCATTAGGTAAAGAATTAAGAATGTCTTTTAGGGTAAATACATTTTTTGAGCTGTAAAAGTCTTTTTGAGAATCTAAAATAATCCCTTTATTGTCCCTTCCTTCTTTATCCGCATCAAAAACAAAAAAGGAGGAAATACTTTCATTTTGAAGTAGTCTAGCAAATCCAGGCATTTTACTCGCCCCTCCAGCAACTTTAATGGCAAAGAAAAATCCACTAAATAATTGATGAAACGCATGCGAAATTATATTTTTATCATCTCCTCCTTCAACTACAATTATATTATTCGGAATTAATTCTTTGAAAATATTTAAGCCAAAAGCCGCAGTCAAAACATTATCATCAATGATATTTGCAGTTTTGCTCACTTGATTAATTTCCGTATTAGACTTATTTTTTGTAACAATAAAATTTCTTTCAGGTATTTGGGTATCAATCATAAATTGACTGTGTGTTGATACTAGAACGGTATTATTTTTACCAATTTTTAAAATTTCATCTCTCATGTATTTTATTCCACTAGGATGTAGATGTACTTCAGGCTCATCAATTAAAAGAATAGTATTTTGTAAATTATTTGTATCATTTTGAGCAGATATTGAAAGAATGAGTGATATAAACTGTTTAAATCCATCACTACGCTGAATCATATTGTAGTAATTAAATTTTTTGTCTTTATCTTCCACTAAAACTTGACAAGTTTCTGAATTTATTGATACCCTAATTTTTATTTTATGTTCTTTCCAAATTTTATTAATAAATTTTGTTGTTGAATCGGATAATCGTTCTTCTAATTCATCTCTACGAGCTTGATTTTTTAAAGCATTTTCTATAGTTGCTTTGATATCTGTATCAGTTTTTTTTCCAAAAACGTTAAAAATATTTTTAAGCGGGATTGATATTAAGGGATTTTCCTTAAACTCACTTAAATTAATTTCTTCATTTATAAGAAAATCAGCACTAGCTTTCCAACTTTGAATTTTCGGAAGCTGACTTATAAAATTTTCTTTCACTTGTAATAATATCCATGATTCTAAATCAGATGCTTTTAATAATCTTTGATTAGACTTTAAAAAGCTTGTTGCATTTCCTTTTGTAATAATCTCTTTAATTTCATTTATACTACTTAAAAGTCCAATTGTCTCGTTATTCTTTACTGTTCCATCTGCAGTGGGTGTAATGTTTTTTGTGATAACATAATTAAAAAGAGATAATTCTTGTTCATTAATTTTAATTGAATAATTAAAATTACTCCCACTTTTTTTATTCCTATACACATTTTTGGTAAATCTTGTAATTTCGATTTTCTCCCAAGTCTCGTTGTCTAAGCCAAATCTTTTTGTGATTAGCTTTTTCCATGATTGTTGATTATCTAATATAAAATAGCCGTAAATATCAATATAATCATCTTCATCTTGTGCTTCCAAAGAACAATAAATATCATAATCTATATCCTCTAATCCGGTATCAATTAAACTTATAGCGTGAAGAATTGCACTTTTCCCACTTTCATTTAGACCTACCAAAAAATTTGTATTACTCCTATTAATTCCTTGACCATATGCGTCGAAAGGAATTATAATTTCTCTAATACTTTTAAAATTATTTATTTCAACGCTACTTAATCTCATAGTAATAAGAAATTGTTTTTAATTATTAGTTTAAAAAATTCTAGATATTTTCAATCCCTCAATATAATAATTAATCCCAAAAAAAACTCAGCACAAAAAAAGCCGTTTAATTTAAAATCAAACGGCTTTAATTATACTTAAAAGAAATTTACAACTTCCTTTTTATCTCTACTTGTTCGTAAGCTTCAACAATATCATTTACCTGGATATCATTATAACCTTTAATGTTTAAACCACATTCATAACCTCTCGCCACTTCTTTTACATCGTCTTTAAAACGTTTTAAAGATTCCAGCTCGCCAGTATAAACCACAACTCCCTCACGGATAATCCTGATTTTACTGTTTCTATGAATGGTTCCGTCTAACACCATACAACCTGCAATGGTACCCACTTTAGTAATTTTGAAGGTTTCTCTAATCTCAACGTTAGCAACAATTTTCTCTTCAAATTCTGGAGCCAACATACCTTCCATCGCTGCTTTAATCTCATCGATAGCTTTGTAGATGATAGAATATAACCTTACATCAATTTCTTCTTGTTCTGCTAATTTCCTGGCACCTGCACTTGGTCTCACCTGGAAACCAATAATAATCGCATCAGAAGCTGTAGCTAATAAAACATCAGATTCTGAGATCGGACCAACTGCTTTATGAACAATTTTAACCTGAATTTGCTCGGTAGATAGTTTTTGTAATGAATCTGATAATGCTTCTACAGAACCATCCACGTCACCTTTAATAATGATGTTCAGTTCTTTAAAGTTACCAATCGCTAAACGACGACCAATTTCATCAAGTGTAATGTGTTTCTGAGTACGTAAACCTTGTTCGCGTTGTAACTGTAAACGTTTGTTTGCAATATCCCTTGCTTCTGGTTCGCTCTCAACTCCGTTAAAACGATCTCCTGCTTGTGGAGCTCCGGCAAAACCTAAAACTTGAACTGGTTGAGACGGACCAACTTGATCTACCCTTGCACCTCTTTCGTTATAAAGTGCCTTTACTCTACCGCTGTAAGAACCAGCAAGAATTGGATCTCCAACTTTAAGCGTTCCTGCTTCTACTAAAACCGTAGCTACATAACCTCTGCCTTTATCTAATTGAGCCTCAATTACTGTACCTACTGCCCTCTTATCAGGGTTTGCTTTCAGTTCTAATAATTCTGCTTCTAATAATACTTTTTCTAACAATTTATCAATGTTAAGTCCAGATTTAGCAGAGATTTCTTGTGTTTGGTATTTACCACCCCACTCTTCTACTAAAATGTTCATTATTGATAATTGCTCACGTATCTTATCAGGATTTGCACCTGGCTTATCCATTTTGTTGAAAGCAAATACCATTGGCAAATTAGCGGCCAATGCGTGATTAATTGCTTCCGTAGTTTGTGGCATCACGGTATCATCCGCAGCAATTACGATAATTGCAACATCGGTTACTTTGGCCCCACGAGCTCTCATCGCTGTAAAGGCTTCGTGTCCCGGTGTATCTAAGAAAGTGATGCTTTTATCTTCATCAACTTTTACTTCGTAAGCACCAATATGTTGTGTAATACCTCCTGCTTCTCCAGAAATTACGTTTGCTTTACGGATAAAATCCAGTAAAGATGTTTTACCATGATCTACGTGACCCATTACGGTAACAATTGGAGACCTTGATATTAACGAACCTTCCGTATCTGCTTCTTCTAAATTTATTTCTTCTTCTTCTGCACCAACAAATTGTATTTCGTAACCAAATTCATCTGCTACGATAGTTAAAGTTTCTGCATCCAATCTTTGATTGATAGATACAAACAAACCTAAACTCATACAGGTTGCAATAATTTCAGTAACGGTTACATCCATCATTGTAGCCAACTCGTTTGCGGTTACAAACTCTGTTGTCTTCAATACTTTAGAGTCCATTTCCTCTGCAGCTAATCTTTCCTCAGCTGTAGCGGCAACATCATCACGTTTTTGACGACGTAATTTAGAACGTTGTGCAAATTTACCAGATTTACCAGCTCCACTTAATCTAGCAAGCGTTGCTTTAATTTGATCTTGTATTTCTTTTTCTGTTGGTTCTGCTTTTGGTGGAACTGGTTGTCCTCTTCTATGTGGAGGTCTTGCTCCCGGAACTACAGGTCTATTACCTTGCCCTTGAGTTCCGCCGCCACTACCAGAATTTGGTCTATTTCCTTGATAACCACCGCCACTTTGAGCTGGAGTTCCGGTTTGACCTTGACCTTGTCCTTGCGGACGATTGCCGCCACCGGCTCCTGGTGCGCCTCCACTTGGTGTAGGTTTGCGCTTTCTTTTTCGTTTGTTATCGGCTGTATTTGGGTTAGATGAAGATGCAACTGGTTGATCTTTTTTTCTATCAACCGGAAGTTCAATTCGGCCAATAACTTTTGGACCTGTTAATTGCTTCGCTTTAGCTCTTATTACCTCATCTTCTTCCTCTACAACAGCTGGAGGAGCTATATTATTTTCTACAGTAGGTTTTACTATCTCTACTTTTTGTTCTTTTATTGGCGCAGCTTCTTCTTTTTTGCTTTCTGCAACAAATTCTTTTTCTGGTTTTGGTACTTCAACTTTTGGCGCTTCTTCTACCTTCGGAGTTTCCGCTTTTATAGTTTCTTCCTGCTTAGGTTTTTCTTCTATAACAGGTTTTTCTTCAACTACCTCTTGTTTCGGTTCTTCCTTAACTTCTGGCTTTACAGCTGCTTTTGATTCTTGAGCTTGTTCTTTAAAAGATTTTTTATCAGGACGTGTTTTAGAATTTAAGCTATCTAAATCTATTTTACCAACTATCTTAACTCCTGGGTTTGATGAAGTATCTTCCCTAACAATTTCTTGTTTTGGTTCTTCTTTTTTAACCTCAGGTACTACAGGCGGAGTGTAGCCCGTATTTTTTATTAAAATTTCTTCGGCTTCCTCTTCTCTTTTAGGCGATAAAATTGGTGCTGGTGTTTCAACAGCATTGCTAACGTCATCACGACGTATCTTGCCTATAACAATACTTTTTGATTCTTCTCTAAGGATTTTATCTCCTTGGTATTCTTTCAAAAGAGCATTATACATGTCGCCAGATAGCTTAGTATTTGGTCTTGCTTCTACTTTAAAGCCTTGGCCATTTAAAAACTCAGCGATGGTACTTAAACCAATGTTTAGTTCTTTTGCAACTTTTAATATTCCTAAATTTTTGTCTTCTGACATTTAATCTTTTCTTTCTAAGCTATTATTACACAAAAGTACGTTTATTACTACAAAACAAAAAGCTATTCAAACTCAGAACGTAAAATTCCAAGCACTTCTTCAATAGTCTCTACTTCTAAATCAGTACGTTTTACCAAATCAGCAGCGGATAAAGCTATTACGCTTTTTGCAGTATCTAAACCTATCTTCTTAAATTCATCTATAATCCATCCATCAATTTCATCAGAGAATTCTTCTAAATCTACATCTTCCTCTTCTTCTGATGATTCACGATAAACGTCAATTTCATATCCGGTTAATTTTCCAGCTAGTTTGATATTATGACCACCTCTACCAATGGCTAATGAAACTTGATCTGGTTTTAAATAAACAGCAGCTCTCATGGTTTCATCATCTAATTTAATAGAGGTGATTTTTGCTGGTGAAAGTGCTCTTTGGATATATAATGAGATATTATTTGTGAAGTTGATCACATCAATATTTTCATTTCTTAATTCTCTTACAATACCATGTATTCTTGAACCTTTCATTCCCACACAAGCTCCTACAGGGTCAATCCTATCATCATAAGATTCTACTGCTACTTTTGCTCTTTCTCCTGGCTCTCTAACTATCTTTTTAATGGTAATCAATCCATCAAAAATCTCTGGAACTTCTAATTCAAACAAGCGTTGTAAAAATGCTGGTGCAGTTCTAGAAATAATGATTTTTGGGTTGCTGTTCAGCATTTCTACTTTATCTACAACTGCTCTAACTGTATCTCCTTTTTTGAAATAATCTGCAGGGATTTGTTCTGTTTTAGGTAAGATCAATTCGTTTCCTTCGTCATCAATTACTAAAGTTTCTTTTTTCCAAACTTGATAAACTTCTCCGGTTACAATTTCTCCAACTCTATCTTTGTAATTTTTAAAGATTTCGTCTTTCTCTAATTCTAAGATTTTAGAAACCAAAGTTTGGCGGGCAGCTAAAATTGCTCTTCTACCAAAACTTTCTAAAGTAATCTGCTCGATGAAATCATCGCCAACTTCTAAATCAGCATCAATTTTTTGTACATCTGCTAATTCAATTTCCAGATCATCATCTTCAGAAAAACCATCTTCCATTACAGTTCTGGTTCTCCAAATCTCCAAATCTCCATTATCTGGATTTACAATTACATCGCAATTCTCATCAGTGCCAAAACGCTTTCGTAACATACTTCGGAAAACTTCTTCCAAAACACTTATTACTGTTGGCCTGTCAATATTCTTGAAGTCCTTAAACTCTTGAAACGAATCGATTAAATTAATGCTTTCCATTTGCTATCATTGCTATTATAAATCTTCTTGTTATTTAAAAGAGACTCCAACTTTTACTTCGGTAATCTCATCTTTATTAATACTTTTTTCTACTTCTTTACTTTTTTTGCCTTTTTCTTTTACCACTTCCATAATGGTTAGGCAATTTTCATCGGCGGCAAGCAACTTACCCTCGGTTTGTTTTCCTTCTTTCAGTTTAATTTCTAAAAGCCTGCCTATGTTTTTTTGAAACTGCCTATCTAAAGTTAGCGGAGTATCCAAACCTGGCGAACCCACTTCTAAAGTGTAAGCATTATCAATTAAGTTCTCTTCTTCTAAATGGAAACCTACATGACGGCTCACCAACGCACAATCATGAATGCCTACGCCATTATCTCCATCTAATAAAATAGTAACATTTTTATTGTTGACTATCTTAATTTCTACCACAAAAAGATCAGGACGATCGGCCAGTTTTTCGGCTATTAATTCCCTTATTCTTTTCTCGACACTCATTTAAATTTGATTTTTTGTTAAATAGAAAGAGGGGACAATGTGCCCCCTCTTTCGAATCAATGCAAATGTAGTAAAATTATTTTGAGATACAAATTTGATGGTGAATCAAATATGAGATTAACTTTCAAACTTTATCCATCCCTCGCCTTCATAACCAAAAGCAAAATATTTTGGGGTAATCATTTCGGCAAGCATTTCAATAGTATCTATAATTCGCGGTCCGCTTCTGTTAAAATAGGCATTACCATCGGCGATGTAAACTCGATTATTTTTTACCGCATCTAAATCTCGCCATCCTGGTTGGTTTAATAATAAATCTATTTCTTGTAAAGTTCTGTTAATGGTAAATCCGCAAGGTGCAACAATTATTATCGTTGGGTTTTCATCATAAATTTGTTGCCATTCTACAAATGGCGAATGTTTCCCATTTTCTGCTAATATAGTCTTCCCACCAGCAATCTCCACCAATTCTGGAATCCAATTGCCAGCAACCATAATCGGCGAAAGCCATTCTATTATTGCCACTTTTGGCTTATCAGGAAAAAATTTTAATTTATGTTTTACGATATCAATTCTCTCCTCTAACTCTTCAACTAGCTCGCTTGCCCTTTCTTCCACATCTAATTGAATGGCTGTTTCTTTTATTTCCCTTAAAATATCTTCGAGTGTATTTGGCTGAAGTGAGATTAATTTAACATCGGAATTCACTAATTCACTTAAAGCCTCTTTCACATCTTTTTCTGAAACTGCACAAACTTCGCATTGGTTTTGCGAAATGATGAAATCTGGCTTTAATGACGATATTAAGTCTTTATCAATTTTATAAATCGAAAGTGCATCAGTTAAAATCTCTTTTACTTGGGCATCAATTTTTGCGCTATCATTTCCAGAAATAAATTTAGCATCAGAACAAACAGGTAAGTTTTGAATTTCTTTTGGATAATCACATTCATGCGATCTGCCTACTAAATTTTCTTGTAAGCCTAAAGCGCAAATTATTTCTGTGGCAGCAGGTAATAAGGAAATGATTCTTTTGTTTTGCATTTTTGGGTATTTTGCCAAATATAAATATTTGATTTTTGTGAAGCGTTTAAAACCCAATTATCCCTATCTGCTTTTAGTAATGAGTTTTTTCTTTTTATTTGGATGTAAATCTGATGAAAAAAAGAATAATAAAGCGGTTTTCAATATCAATTTAGATCAAGGTTTAACATCTTTAGATCCGGCTTTTGCTCGTAACCAAAACGTTTTATGGATGTGCAACCAAATTTTTAGCAGTTTGGTGCAAATTGATGATAGCTTAAATATTAAACCCAGTGTTGCAAAAAGTTGGGAAATTTCTGAAGATGGCAAAACTTATACTTTTCATTTAAGAGATGATGTTTTTTTTCATGATGATGATCTTTTTAAAAACGGTAAAGGAAGAAAAGCAGTTGCTACAGATTTTAAATATTCTTTTTCTAGAATTATTGACCCAAAAATGACTTCTTCTGGAGCATGGATTTTTAACGATAAAGTAAATGGAAAAGAAGATTTTTTGGCGCCAAATGATTCTACTTTTATTATTAAACTAAATAAACCATTTCCTCCTTTTTTATCGATGTTATCTGCACAATATTGTTCGGTGGTGCCGCATGAAGTTGCTGATAAATATGGTAAGGAGTTTAGAACGCACCCAATTGGAACTGGTCCGTTTAAATTTAAATATTGGAAAGAAGGTGAGATTTTAGTATTGTTAAAAAATGAGAATTATTTTGAAAAAGACAGTAAAGGAATAAGATTACCTTATTTGGATGCCGTAAAAGCAACTTTTATCCCTGATAAACAAACTGCCTTTATGGAATTCTTGAAAAAGGATTTAGATTATTTTAATAGTATTGATGGCAGCTATCGCGATGATATTTTAACCAAAAGTGGTAATATGACGTCGAGATATAAAGGCAAATTTCAATTGGTTAAAGGTTCTTACTTAAACACCGAATATTTGGGAATGTTAGTAGATAGCAGCTTAGCTATCGTTAAAAACTCGCCAATTAAATATAAAAAAGTACGCCAGGCTATTAATTATGCTATCAATAAAGAACGATTGGTTAAATATTTAAGAAATAGTATTGGTGTGCCTGGTACTGCAGGATTTATACCAGCAGGAATGCCTGGTTTTGATGCTAAAGCAGTAAAAGGTTATGATTATAAACCTGAAAAAGCTAAACAATTATTGAAAGAAGCAGGATTTACAAACGGAAATGGCATGAAGGAATTGACTTTAAGCACTACAACAACCTATAAAGATTTAATAGAATTTATACAGGGAGAATTAAATAATATTGGAATTAAATCTAAAATAGAAGTGAACCAAAGCGCATCGCTAAGGGAAACTATTGCCAAACGACAAACTAATTTTTTTAGAGGCAGTTGGATTGCTGATTATGCAGACGGTGAAATTTATCTTTCTATGTTTTATTCTAAAAACTATGTTCCTATTGGTCCAAATTATACCAGCTTTAACAATCCACAATTTGATAGAATGTATGAGCAACTTAATTATATAAAAGATGATAAAGAACGTTATAAACTTTATCAAAAAATGGATCAGTTGGTAATGGATGAAGCACCGGTTGTGGTTTTATTTTACGATCAATCGGTAAATCTTTTTCAGAATAATATTAGTGGTTTGGGGCATAATGCTCAAAATTTATTGGTGTTGAAGTATGTGAAGAAGCAGTAAAGTTTTGCGTCTAATAATCGCTAATCTCTTTGTCGGAATCTTGATTTTCTTGATTAAAGAATTAAAAGGATTGTTTAGTATTGGAATGTTTGCTTCTTAAAATAGGAATCAAGATAATCCTAAAATCCTAGAATCAAGATTTAGACAATTTTAACACGCTTACATTGGTTTTTATTGGTGAATTAGTGGCAACTTTTAAACCTTCCCAAAAACCTCGTTCATAATGATTTGAGTAGCTCCAATATTTTGATCCACATAATTCTTTGCGATTTCTCCCGATTGTTTTCTAAAGTCTTCTTCAGATATTAACTGATTTAAAACTTTATTTAACTCTTCTTGATTGTTAATTGTAAATCCTCCTTTTAAATAAACCAAATCAATTGCCTCTTTAAACTTTTGATATTTTGGCCCAAAAATAACTGGTAAACCATAAGCAGCTGCTTCTAAAGTATTATGAATTCCTGCTCCAAACCCTCCACCAATATATGCAACATCTGCATAAGCGTATAAAGAAGAGAGCATTCCAATATTATCGATGATTAAAACTTTAGCATCCTTTATGGCTGATGATTCATTTATTTCAGAATACCTAATTACTTCATTATTTAAAAGATGCTCCAAATTTTTGATGTTAGTTTCAGAAACTTCATGCGGGGCAACAATAAATTTCCAGCCTTTCGGCGATGTTAAAATATAATGTGCTATCAGTTTTTCATCTTCCAACCAAGTGCTTCCACCAATAAAAATTTTTTGATTGTCTTTAAATTTTTCTATCATGGGGAAATCCTTTCTATTTTGAGCCAACTCTGTTACGCTATCAAAACGGGTATCGCCACTAATAGTAACGTTATTTAAACCAATGCCTTTTAATAAATCTGCCGAGGTTTGATTTTGAACAAAAAAATGGGTTACACATTTTAAGATAGAACGATAAAAATCGCCGTAAGGCTTAAAAAACAATTGCTCTTTTCTAAAAATTGCAGAAGTAATATATAATGGGATTTGTTGTTTTTTTAACTCCTTAAAAAAATAATTCCAAAACTCGTATTTGTTAAAAAACGCAATTTCAGGCTTAAAAATATTCAGAAAATCTTGAGCATTTTTTGCAGTATCCAAAGGGAGATAAAGGATATAATCTCCAAAAGGAGAGTTTTTTCTAACCTCATATCCAGAAGGAGAGAAAAAAGTAATTACAATTTTTTTATCAGTAAATCTTTTTCTAACCGCTTGTAAAAGTGGTTTTCCCTGTTCAAATTCGCCTAAAGAGGCGAAATGAAACCAAATGTTTTTATGCGATTGTTTAGGATTAAAATTTGTACGCCAATTCTTTCTCCCATCTATCCAAAGTTTCGCTTTTCTATTAAAAAAAGAAAATATCCATATCAAAAAATAATAAAACTTTATCCCAATGTTATAAAATATAGGCATTTATCTATCGAATTATTAACTTCGTCAAGTTTAAAGAAATTTAAGAAAAAATAGCAATATTATATGAAAATAGCAGTAATTGGGACAGGATATGTTGGTTTAGTAACCGGAACTTGTTTAGCAGAAACCGGAAACAACGTTACTTGTGTAGACATAGTGGAGGAAAAAGTGAACAAAATGAAGAATGGTGAGCTTCCCATCTACGAACCAGGCCTTGATATTCTTTTCCATAGAAATATAGAACAAAACAGACTTAATTTTACAACAGATTTGGCTTATGCGATAAAAGATGCTGTTATCATATTTTTAGCTTTACCAACCCCTCCAGGTGGCGACGGAAAAGCTGATTTAAGCTATGTTTTAGGCGCCGCAAAAGACATTGCAAATTTGATTACAGATTATAAAGTTATCGTTACCAAATCCACGGTTCCAGTTGGCACAGCCGATAAAGTTAGAGCCGCTTTTGAAGAAAATACTTTGGTAGAAGTTGATGTAGTTTCTAACCCTGAATTTTTACGTGAAGGTGTTGCGGTTGACGATTTTATGAAACCAGATAGAGTAGTTGTTGGAACAAGAAGCGATAGAGCAAAAAAATTGATGGAAGAACTTTACGCTCCTTATGTGCGTTCAGGAAATCCGGTGATTTTTATGGACGAACGTTCTTCTGAACTTACAAAATATGCTGCAAATTCATTTTTGGCGACAAAAATCACTTTCATGAATGAAGTTGCCAACCTTTGCGAATTGGTTGGTGCCGATGTAGACATGGTGCGAAAAGGCGTTGGTGCTGATGATAGGATTGGTAAAAGATTTTTGTTTCCTGGCATCGGTTATGGCGGTAGCTGTTTCCCAAAAGATGTGCAGGCTTTAGCACTTTCATCAAAAGAATACGATTACGATTTCAAGATTTTAGACGCAGTAATGGAAGTTAACCAGTCCCAAAAACTAAAGATCGTTGAGAAGATGATGAAATATTACAACAACGATGTTAAGGGTAAGAAATTTGCACTTTGGGGTTTGGCTTTTAAACCAGAAACAGATGATATCCGTGAAGCGCCAGCTTTGTACATTATTGACGAATTGACGAAAGCAGGAGCAGAAATTATTGCTTATGACCCTGAGGGAATGGAAAACGTAAAAAAAATGAAAGGTGATATTTTGGCTTTCGCCGATAATGCTTATGAAGCTTTAGAAGGTGCCGATGCTTTGATCATCGCAACAGAATGGCAAGCTTTCAGAAATCCTGATTTTAAGCAAATGGAAGAAAAATTAGCTTCGAAAGTGATTTTTGATGGCAGAAACCTATATGATCTTCATAAAATGATTGATTTGGGGTATTATTATAATAGTATTGGAAGGGCAACAGTAAACCAAGAAGCATAAAAATATAAAAATGAGTGTTAAAAAAAGAGTTTTAATTACTGGAGCGGCTGGCTTTTTGGGTTCGCATTTATGCGATAGATTTATAAAGGAAGGTTATTATGTAATTGCGATGGACAATTTGATTACTGGCGATTTAGCCAATATCGAACATCTATTTAAGTTACCTGATTTTGAATTTTCGCATCACGATGTTTCCAAATTTGTCCACGTACCCGGCGAATTGGATTATATTTTGCATTTCGCATCGCCTGCTAGCCCAATTGATTACTTAAAAATTCCTATCCAAACCTTAAAAGTTGGTTCTTTGGGGATTCATAACCTTTTGGGTTTGGCCCGAGTTAAAAACGCTAGATTAATCATTGCTTCTACTTCAGAAGTTTATGGAGATCCGGCAGTAAACCCTCAGCCAGAAGAATATTGGGGCAATGTAAACCCTGTTGGTCCTCGTGGTGTTTATGATGAAGCAAAACGCTTTCAAGAGGCTATCACAATGGCTTATCATACTTTTCATGGAGTAGAAACCAGGATTGTTAGAATTTTTAATACTTACGGCCCAAGAATGCGATTGAACGATGGACGTGTTTTACCCGCATTTATTGGTCAAGCTTTACGTGGGGAAGATTTAACGGTTTTTGGTGATGGAAGTCAAACTCGTTCTTTCTGTTATGTTGATGATTTAGTTGAGGGAATTTACCGTTTACTATTGTCAGACTATGCACAACCAGTTAACATCGGGAATCCTGATGAAATTACGATTGGCCAGTTTGCAGAGGAAATCATCAAATTAACAGGAACCAACCAAAAAGTGGTGTACAAACCATTGCCACAAGACGATCCAAGGCAACGTCAGCCTGATATTACCAAGGCTAGAGCACTTTTAAATTGGG
The DNA here is from genome assembly GCA_038237895.1 of Sphingobacteriales bacterium. GTDB lineage: Bacteria > Bacteroidota > Bacteroidia > Sphingobacteriales > Sphingobacteriaceae > Pseudopedobacter. The sequence continues at coordinate 49,721 of JBBRYE010000003.1, forward strand.
AGCCAAAAGTTAATAGGGCGGAAGGTTTAAAGATTACTTACGAATATTTCAAAACTTTATCTCAGGAACAACTGGATAAAATTGACCATAAAGACTTTACAAATTATAATAAATAATGGGAAATAAGATTTTAGTTACAGGCGGAACGGGGTTTATTGGTTCACATACCGTTGTTGAACTTTACAATGCTGGATATACACCTGTAATAGTTGATGATTTATCAAATTCATCAATAAAAATATTAGACCAAATAGAAAAAATTATCGGTTATAAGCCAGAATTTCATCAGTTTGATTTATGTGACGAAGCTAAAGTTGCAGCTTTCATTCAATCAAATTCTGATATAAAAGGGATAATTCACTTCGCGGCTTTTAAAGCTGTTGGCGAATCGGTTCAAAAACCTCTAGAATATTACAGAAACAACTTTTTTTCTTTAATAAACTTGCTTTCTCAATACAAAGAAAAACCTATCAATTTCGTTTTCTCTTCAAGCTGTACAGTTTACGGTCAGCCTGATATTTTGCCTGTAACAGAGACGGCTCAGGTAAAAAAAGCAGAATCTCCTTATGGCAACACTAAGCAAATTGCCGAGGAAATTTTAGCAGAAACTGCATCGATAAACAAAAATTATAACATTGTAGCGCTAAGATATTTCAATCCGGTTGGCGCACATGCAAGTGCTCTAATTGGCGAATTACCAATTGGTGTTCCTCAAAACTTGATTCCATTTGTTACGCAAACAGCCATCGGAAAAAGAGAACAAATTACCGTTTTTGGTGATGATTATGATACGGCTGACGGTAGTTGTGTAAGAGATTACATTCATGTTGTTGATTTAGCTAAAGCACACGTTGCAGCCATCAAACGTATGGAAGCTGGTAAAGCGGAAGATAATTATGAGGTTTTCAATATCGGAACTGGAAAAGGGACTACCGTTTTAGAAATTATCAATGCTTTTGAAAAATCGACAGGAGAAAAATTAAAATACACCATTGGCCCACGTAGAGAAGGCGATATCGAAAAAATATATGGCGATGTTACTAAATCATCAGAAGCTTTAGGCTGGAAAACCGAACTAAATGTAGATGACATGATGAAATCTGCATGGGAATGGGAAAAATATATAGCTAAGAATCCGTTCTAGTTTGTTAGTTGATTAGGTTGTTCGTTTGTTAGGCTATGCAGAGCGGGCAATATTATCAATATTTAATTAACCTAGGTTGTCATGGCTTAGTTGATCGGTTTGCTAACAAATGCAAAGCGAACCACCTAACCACCTAACCACCTAACCACCTAAAAAAATGAAAATACTTATCACCGGCGGAGCCGGATTTATTGGTTCTCACGTTGTTAGACGTTTTGTGAACACTTATCCAAACTATCAAATTGTAAACTTGGATAAACTGACTTATGCAGGAAATTTAGAAAACCTGTTTGATGTTGAAAAATCTGCAAACTACAAATTTGTAAAAGGAGATATTGTTGATGCTGCTTTTATCCAAGAATTATTTGATAAAGAAAATTTTGACGCGGTTATACATCTAGCTGCCGAATCTCATGTAGATCGTTCAATTTCTAACCCTATAGAATTTGTAATGACTAACGTTGTGGGAACTTGCAATTTGTTGAATGCTGCAAAAACATCCTGGAAAGGAGATTACGATAAAAAACGTTTTTATCATGTTTCTACGGATGAAGTTTATGGAACTTTGGGCGAAGGAACAGAAATGTTTACGGAAGAAACTTCTTACGATCCGCATTCTCCATATTCTGCTTCAAAAGCAAGTTCTGATCATTTTGTGAGGGCATATTATGATACTTACGGAATGGATTGTGTAATTTCTAATTGTTCAAACAATTATGGTTCGTTTCACTTCCCAGAGAAATTAATTCCGCTTTCTATACACAACATCAAACAAAATAAAGCTATCCCAATTTATGGAAAAGGCGAAAATATTAGGGATTGGCTTTGGGTAGAAGACCATGCCAGAGCGATTGACGTTATTTTCCATAAAGCAAAATCTGGTGAAACGTATAATATTGGCGGACATAATGAATGGACTAATATTGATTTAATCAGAACATTATGTAAAGTGATGGACAAAAAATTAAATCGTGAAGAAGGAACATCAGAAAAACTGATAACCTACGTTACCGATAGAGCCGGCCACGATTTACGTTATGCCATAGATGCTACAAAACTGAAAAACGAATTGGGCTGGGAACCAAGTTTACAATTTGAAGAAGGCTTAGAAAAAACTGTCGATTGGTACTTAGCAAACGAAACTTGGCTAAATAACGTTACTTCTGGTAATTATCAGCATTATTACCAAGAGCAATACCAAAACAGATAAATGTTCGGTCTTTTTAAACCAAAGAATAAAATACCAGAATTTAATTTTAGCGATATCGGGATAGATATGCACTCGCATATTCTTCCCGGTATTGATGATGGCGCACCTACTTTAAAGGAATCCATCATGATGGTGAAACGCTTTCAGGAACTCGGTTTTAAAAAGTTGATTGCTACACCTCACATCATGGCAGATTACTATCGTAACACGCCGGACATCATCAAAAAAGCGTTGGATGAATTGCGAGAAGAGTTGGTAAAGCAAAATATTGATATGCCAATTGAAGCTGCCGCCGAGTATTATTTAGATGAAACCTTTGAGACCAAAATCAATAAAGGGAATCTGATGACGATGGGAAAAGATTATATTCTTTTCGAGCTTTCTTACATTAACTATCCAAACAACATCAAAGACATTATCCAAAAATTAAATAATAAAGGCTTAAAGCCGATATTGGCACATCCAGAGCGTTATCCCTATTTAGGATCGATAGAAAATTATTATAAAATTAGAGAGTTTGGCTGTTATTTTCAATTAAATACAATTTCATTAAGCGGCTATTATGGCAAACAAACTCAAAAAATTGCAGAAGAATTAGTCAGTAATATGATGGTTGATTTTATAGGTTCGGATATGCACCATCTCAGACATGCAGATGCTTTACACCAATCTTTGTTTACTCCCTCTTTAAAAAACTTATTTGAAGAAAGTGCTTTACAGAATGTGATGTTGGGTTGATTTCAAAGCTAAATTTATTGAAATAAAAAAGCTAAATTTGATAATGAGCATTTTAGAAGCAAAAATAGAATTAGCCAAAATGGTTTTAGATATTGAGGATGAAAGCTTAATTGAGCAAGTAAAAGGATTGTTGCTTCTAAATCAAGAAGAAGAATTGCCTACCCACATTAAAGAAAGTATAAATAAGTCAATATCACAAGCTGATAGCGGTAATACAATTTCTCTCGAAGAATTTAAGATTAAGCATTTTTCTAAAAGATGATTTTTGAAATTGTATTTACTCCAGAGGCAGAACAAACATTTGATTCTATTTCTGAACAGATTTCGTTAGCATGGGGACAAAAAGTATTATGTGATTTTGAAGACAAGATGCTAAAATCACTTTCTCTAGTATCTCAAACCCCATTATCGTATCCGATAATTTTTCAACCCTTAGAACTTAGAAGATGTATTTTACACAAAAACTGCTCAATGCTTTATAGAGTGATGGGAAGTAAAGTGGAAATTATCTGTTTTTGGGATAATAGACAGGATCCTCTTTTTTAAAAAAAATTAATTTTAAATTCTAGAAAAGTATTATGATAATTAGAGAAAACATTGAAGGTTGTTTTTACTATCAGTTAGGATTTGCATCTTTAAAACATGCTGATGATTTACACCAACCTTTGTTTACTCCCTCTTTAAAAAATCTATTTGAAGAAAGTGCTTTACAAAATGTGATAGTGGGTTAATTTTGAAATTTAAAAATAACCTAATCTAAACAATTAAGCTAATGATTATTATCTTCTAAATATTTTAATTTTGTGGGTATTTTAGATTGTATATAATTAAGCCAAACAATATAGCTTTTTAGTGACCCTCTTGAATAAACAATTGCGTTTGCATATCCTTTAATCAATTTATCGTCATCATCTTGTAAAGCAACTTTAAAATCATCGTCATTAAAACCATCACGTATCTGTCCTTTATAATCAAAAATATACTGATTATCAAAAAGCTTAAGGGAATAATCATTAACGTTTCCCATCCTTACTTTTTCAAAATAATTTGCTTGATTTTCTGCTTGTAAGCAGTCCTCGTTATACAAAGTGATGCTATCAGAAACCGATTTATTTCTGATTAGCCGTAAGCCACCCGAATTTATTAATTGATTAATAGTTCTTTTTGTAAAAGAAACAGCATTTCTGTTATGTGTATATTTTAGCTGCATAACGTACATCACTTTTAGATTACTATTAGTATATGGTCTATCGTAAATAGTTTGTAAAAGCGTATCAAAACCAGCAAGCTGCTTGGTGCAATAAAACAGGCTTTTTTTAATTTTTACAGAATCAGCTCTGATATCATCAATCATTGCCTGTACATATTGTTTCTCTCTGTCATGTTCAATGGTGTGTTCTAATTGATACTCGGCTAAAAAGCCACAGAAGACTGCTAAAAAAAGCATTAAAAATTCCCAAAAATAATTCCTCCAAGTTTTTTTTCCGTGTGGTTGGTGAGCGTGTTGATGTACTTCCATGATTAATGTTTTTCTATAGGATTGTAAATATGAATAATTAATTCTTTAAGCCTTAAAAAATCTCCTTAGCAATATTATACGTCTGCTCCGGTTTACCCATGGTATAAAAATGCAATACCGGCACTCCAAAATCTATTAGCTCTTTACATTGTTGGATCATAAATTCTGTTCCTACCTTTTTAACATCTTTAACATTGGTGCATTCTTGCACTGCCTCACTTAATTCCTCAGGTAAATCTATATGAAAAATTTTAGGTAAGGCTACTAATTGCCCTAATGCACTTATCGGTTTTAAGCCTGGAATTATAGGTACATTAATATCGTTCTCACGACATTTATTTACAAAATCGAAATACTTTTGGTTATCAAAAAACATTTGGGTTACAATAAACTCAGCACCCAAATCAACTTTTTGTTTTAAATATTTAAAATCTGTTTTAAGATTAGGTGCTTCAAAATGCTTTTCGGGATAACCAGCAACACCAATGCAAAAATCACTATTATAATCTGAGACAACATCTTCATGTAAAAATTTTCCAGAATTATGGTCTGTGATATGTTTCACCAAATCTGATGCATAAGCATGTCCGCCTTTGCTTGGCACAAAAGAAGAATCCGTTTTACGGGCATCGCCCCTAAGCGCCAAAACATTATCAATCCCTAAAAATTGTAAATCTATTAATGCGTTTTCTGTTTCTTCTTTAGTAAAACCACCGCAAATTAAATGAGGAACCGCATCAACACCATATTTATTGATAATTGCGGCACAGATAGCAATAGTTCCAGGTCGTTTTCTGTACGATACTTTTTCTAAGAGTCCGCTTTCTTTTTCTTTGTAGATATAATCTTCTCTTAAAGAAGTAACATCAATAAAGGGAGGTTTAAACTCCATTAAAGGATCTATTGCATCATAAATCCATTGGATGCTTTGCCCTTTAATTGGTGGTAAAAGTTCAAAAGAGAAAAGTGTTTTGCCTTTTGCGTTTTTTATATGATCTGTAATTTTCATTAGTTTGTTGGGTGGTTGGGTTGTTAGTTTGTTAGCATTTTGGAGTCCGTTTTACTGTTTATCATAAATCATTAAGTTTAGATTTTTGATACCTTATATAGCCATTAATTAACTTTCCCAAATTTTCAATAATCTCGATTAAGTTAGTTAATTGTTCCTCAGATATGAAAGTCAAATCTTTCGATATATAACTTTGAGTTTCTAATTCAAACAAAGATCCTCTTACAATATTAAGAAATTGAATTGTTTCTTTAATATGTTGCCTTCCACACCCTTCTGCTATATTTGAAGGAACAGAAACTACACATCTTCTCATTTGTGAGATTAAACCAAATTGCTCAGCTTTTGGATATTCCGCAGTAAGTTTGTAAACAACAGTTGCGAGTTCTCTCCCGCGTTTCCAAACATCCAATTAAGTATATTTTTGATAAACTGTCATGTTTTCAGTTTGTTAGGCATTAGTTGGTTGGTTTGTTAGGAGTTAGTTTGTTAGCCATTCTATAAGCCTAATCATCTAACAAACCAACCACCTAATAACCTAGATTCGGGCTCAACCACCTTTCTGCGGTTTCTAAATCCATACCTTTTCTTATTGCGTAATCTTCTACTTGGTCTTTGTTTATTTTTCCTAAACCAAAATACCTGGCTTCTGGATTTGCAAAATAAAATCCACTTACTGCTGCCGTTGGGTACATCGCAAAGCTTTCGGTAATTATTAAGCCGATTTTGTTTTCTGCATCTAACAATTCCCAAAGTGTTCCCTTTTCGGTATGGTCTGGACAAGCAGGATAACCTGGAGCTGGTCGAATACCTTGATATTTTTCTTTTATTAAAGATTCTGTATCTAAAGTTTCATCCTCAGCATAACCCCAATAATCCTTACGCACCATTTCATGCAATTTCTCGGCGAAAGCTTCAGCCAATCTATCTGCTAAAGCCTTGGTCATGATACTATTATAATCGTCATGGTCCTTTTCAAATTCTGCAGCAAGCTCATCGCAACCATGTCCGGTTGTTACTGCAAATCCTCCGAAATAATCTTGAATTCCAGTTTCTTTTGGTGCGATAAAATCTGATAATGCATAATAAGGTTCGTCCTTAGCTTTTTCTGCCTGTTGGCGAAGGGTGTGAATTTTGATTTGTTGGTTAGGTTTTAGTTGGTTAGTTTGTTCGGCTTGTTGGCTTTCAACTTTCAACTTTTCACTTTCAACTTCAGACCCTACTTCCAAAAAAATATCGTCTCCAACAGCGTTTGCTGGCCAAAAACCGAAAACTGCTTTTGCTGTCAATAACTTTTCATCTACAATTCGTTTCAATAAAACTTGCGCATCATCAAAGAGTTTTTTGGCTTCTACACCAACAAATTTATCATCAAAAATCTTTGGATAAGAACCTCTTAGCTCCCATGTATGGAAAAAAGGAGTCCAATCTATATAAGGCACCAACTCTTCTAATGGATAATTATCAATTACTTTAGTGCCTGTAAACGTTGGTTTTTTAGGATTATAACCCTCCAAATTTATTTGATATTGATTTTTACGGGCATCGGCAATAGCCATAAAATTTTTGACAACTTTCTTCTTATTGTAATTATCTCTTGTAGTATTGTAATCTTCTTTTAAAGTTTTGATGTAATCAACTTTAGTGTCTTTTGCTAACAAATTACTACAAACTCCTACACTTCGCGAAGCATCTAAAACATGAACAACTGCACCTTTGTAAAATGGGTCGACTTTTACTGCTGTGTGAATTCTTGAAGTTGTTGCACCGCCAATCAGTAAAGGAATATCAAATCCTTCACGTTCCATTTCCTTAGCAAAATGAACCATTTCATCAAGAGAAGGTGTAATTAATCCGCTTAAACCGATAATATCTACTTGATGTTTTTTAGCTTCTTCAATGATTCTATTTGCAGGAACCATTACTCCTAAATCGACAACTTCAAAATTATTACAGGCCAAAACAACGCCTACAATGTTTTTTCCAATATCATGAACATCGCCTTTTACGGTTGCCATTAATACTTTTCCGGCACTACTGCTTGCTCCAGCTACTTTGCCAGCTTCAATATAAGGCATTAAAATAGCAACAGCTTTTTTCATTACCCTTGCAGATTTTACAACCTGTGGTAAAAACATCTTTCCCTCTCCAAATAAATCGCCTACTATATTCATACCGTCCATTAACGGCCCTTCAATTACTTCAATTGGTAAAGCATATTGTAAACGAGCCTCCTCTACATCAATATCCAAATAATCAATAATTCCTTTTATTAAAGAATGAGATAATCGTTCTTGAACTGTTCCATTACGCCATTCTTCGTTTTTAACGATAACTTTTCCTTTGGTATTTACAGTTTCCGCATAGTCAACTAAAATCTCAGTCGCATCCGGACGGCGATTTAACAATACATCCTCTACTTTTTGTAAAAGCTCTTTAGGGATTTCTTCATAAACCTCTAACATCCCAGCATTCACAATTCCCATATCTAAACCAGCCTTTATAGCATGATATAAAAATGCAGAGTGCATAGCTTCACGAACCGTATTATTTCCTCTAAAAGAGAAAGATATATTAGAAACACCGCCACTTACTTTAGCATGAGGAAGATTTTCTTTAATCCAACGTGTGGCATCAATAAAATCCACAGCATAATTATTATGCTCTTCTAATCCCGTGGCAACGGTTAAAATGTTAGGGTCGAAGATGATATCTTGAGGGGGAAAACCAACTTCATTAACTAAAATATCATAAGAACGTTGACAAATTTCTTTTCTACGTTCTAAATTATCGGCTTGACCATTTTCATCAAAAGCCATTACTACTGTTGCAGCACCGTATTGTTTAATTTTGTGAGCGTATTCTTTAAATTTTTCTTCTCCTTCTTTTAACGATATTGAATTGACAATTCCCTTTCCCTGCAAACATTTTAAACCTGCTTCAATAACCGTCCATTTAGATGAATCTACCATAATGGGTAATTTAGAAATATCTGGTTCTGATGCAATAAGGTTCAAAAACTTAGTCATTGCGGCTTCCGAATCCAGCATTCCTTCATCCATATTTACATCGATGATTTGTGCACCACCTTCTACTTGCTGACGAGCAATAGAAAGTGCGGTATCAAAATCTCCGGAAAGAATCAATTTAGAAAACTTTGGCGAACCAGTTACGTTTGTGCGTTCACCAACGTTCACAAACATGGTTTCTGGCTTTATGGTAACTGCTTCCAAGCCAGAAAGTCGCATAAAAGGTTCTCTTTCTGGGATTTTTCTTGGCGGATATTTCTTCGCTTTTTCGGCCATCGCCTTGATATGGTCTGGTGTTGTTCCGCAACAACCACCAATTACGTTTACAAAACCCGAAGCCATAAAATCATCCACCAAATTTGCAGTTTCAGAAGCCGTTTCGTCATACTCACCAAACTCGTTTGGTAAACCTGCGTTAGGATAAGCGGAAACAAACATGTCTGATTTTTCAGAAAGTTCCTCGATATGCGGACGCATATCTTTTGCGCCCAAAGCACAGTTTAAACCTATAGAGAGTAAATCGCCATGACGCATAGAGTTTAAAAATGCTTCTACGGTTTGCCCGGATAAGGTTCTTCCAGAGGCATCAGTAATTGTTCCGGAAATCATGATGTCGAGCCTCACCCCCGTTCCCTCTCGAAGGGAGAGGGATGCCTGTCCTTTTTGATATACTGCTTTTGATAAATTTTCGGGTAATTCTTGATTATTTTCTAATTTCTCGTTTAATTCTTGTTCGTATTTTTTGATGGCAAAAATTGCGGCTTTTGCATTTAACGTATCAAAAATTGTTTCTACTAATAATAAATCTGCACCACCATCTACTAAACCTCTTACTTGTTCGTAATACGCACCTTCTAATTCTTCAAAAGAGATGGCTCTAAAACCTGGGTCGTTCACATCTGGCGACATGGATAATGTTCTATTTGTTGGACCAACTGCACCTGCTACAAAACGTGGTTTATCTGGATTTTTTTCTGTGTATTCAGTTGCTACTTCCTTTGCTATTCTTGCGCCCTCAAAACTGAGTTCATAAGATAAATCTTCCATGCCATAATCGGCCATGGAAATACGTTGAGTACTAAAAGTATTTGTTTCGATAATATCTGCTCCAGCATCTAAATATTTAGCATGAACTGCTTTTATAACATCCGGACGAGTAAGGTTTAATAAATCGTTATTTCCTTTAACATCAGATGGATGGTTTTTAAATCTTTCTCCACGAAAATCCTCCTCCGTCAATTTATATTGCTGAATCATGGTGCCCATTGCGCCATCAATAATCAAAATTCTTTTTTGTAGTTCTTTTCTGATATCCATTCTTAAAGTATCAAGTAATGAGTATCAAGTATCAAGAAATAAAATGCTACAAAAGTCTTACATCTTTATTCTTGTGTCTTGATATACTTTTTATGGCTTATTTTGAAAAGTCGGGTTGGTGTTTTGGACTTTCACTTATCTTTTCCTTCCGCTAGTTATCGGATGAATAGAATGTAGCACCTTGTTTGCACAGGTTGCTAAGACTTCGTTGGGTCTAATCCCTCCGTCTTTCTCTATAAGCGATACAAAAATGCAATAATGTTTGGTGAAAAGCAAATATGGATTGTCAGTACAAAACTAAATTTTGTAAGATTTTAAAATTAAGAGATTTTAATGTTTGCTTTCAGTTTTAAAATTTCTTTGATGAAAGTTTCATTCGTATCTGGACTGATGTAAATCTCATCATACTTTTTATGTTTGATAACTATTCCTTTCCTAGCGGTTGCAGGTTTAAGACCCACCCATTTTGTTGTGTTTTTTGTAATTTCTTTAATATCGGCAATTAATATTTTACCTTTAAATGGGCCACAAAAGTATTTTATTTCTTTTTTATCAACTTCATATTTAGTCCCAAAAAATATCCAAAATAAAAGAGTTGAAACTGCTAAATTAATTACAAGTATTATCAGTGATTCTAATTTTAATCCACTTAAAATGATATCAGAAATAGATAAAATAAGCATGATGGAAACTACAATAATTATAATCCAAACAAATAAATGGTCTTTTCTGCTTTTAAAGATTTTTGGCATTTTTTATTAAAAACTAAGTTCTAACAAAATTGGGCAATGGTCGCTATGTTTAGCTTCTGGTAAAATTGCCGCTCTTTTAAGGTTTTTTTCTAGTTCGATAGTGACCATGTGATAGTCAATTCGCCAACCCAAATTTTTACTTCTTGCTCCTGCTCTGTAACTCCACCAAGTGTAATTATGTGGGTCAGCATTAAAATGACGAAAAGTATCAATAAAACCCATGTGAACAAAACTATCCATCCAAGCCCTTTCTTCTGGTAAAAAACCCGATGAATTTGCATTTGATTTTGGATTATGAATATCTATCGCTTTATGGCAAATATTATAATCGCCAGAAATAACCAATTTTGGGAAATCTATTTTTAAGCGAGCAATGTAATCTGCAATTTCATCTAAAAATTTATATTTAAAAACCTGACGAATATCACCACTGCTACCTGAAGGGAAATAAGCACTTATAACAGAACATTCGGCAAAATCTGCCCTGATTATTCTGCCTTCTCTATCATAATCTTCTATCCCACAACCATATTCTACATGGTTTGGTTCTATTTTAGAAAATATGGCTGTACCGCTATATCCTTTTTTTTCTGCCGGAAACCAATAATGTTTATAACCTAAAGTTTCTAAAATAGCAATATCTACAATTTGATCTGGTGTTGCTTTTATTTCTTGCAAACAAACCACATCGGCATCTGTAGCTTGCAACCAAGCAAAAAATTCTTTGTTTATTGCTGCTCTTATTCCGTTTACATTGTATGATATAATTTTCATTTTATTAGGTGGTTTGGTGGTTGGTTTGTTAGGTGGTTAGGCTTTGCGTTAGGGATAAGAGCGATATCCTTTTTTATTTTTTATAAAAAAGATTTAGTGAATAGCCCGCCCGAACGCCCAAATACTAATCTTTTATCTCTTTTAACAATTCTCTCAATTCTTTTTTCTCTACCAAACTAACTGTCATTTTAATATCTGTTAATGGTCTGTTATTCCCGTCCACTTTTACAGTGCAAATGTTATCAACCATAATTAATCCTTTTACTACCTCGCCAAAAACGGTATAGTTTTGATCTAAATGCGGTGTACCACCAACGGTTTTATAAACTTCCCTTTGCTCTTTTGGGATTTTCCTGCCAGCCATTCTATTTTTTTCTACTGCATCTAACTCTTCATCGGTAAAAACCTTGCCTTGTACAATATAGAATTGTGAAGCACTTGAAGCTTTTTCAGGATTATTATCCCTTGCGGCAGCTAAAGCTCCCTTTTTATGAAATAAAATAGGATTAAATTCTGCGGGAATAGTATAACCTAAATCTCCATCACCTAATTGTTGACCCTGTTTTGCGGTTTTAGAAGTCGGATCACCACCTTGTATCATAAACTCTTGAATTACTCTGTGAAAAAGAGTTTGATTTAACGTTCCGTCTTTGATTATTTTTATAAAATTATCACGATGTTTTGGTGTTTCGTTATACAGTTTAAGATAAACTTCGCCATAGTTAGAAGTTATTTTTACATAAGTATTGTTTGGTTTTGCAGCAAAAGAACTTAAAAATAACAAACAAAAAATTGGTAATAATAATTTTTTCATATCAAATTTTTTATGAGTAAACGTCTTCAAAATAATTAACAATTAAGGTTTTCATTAACATTTCTTGTTCTAAAATATTGTATGCAGGTATTGGCTTTAATATTTTCCAGTGTGGCCAACCATCTTGATCAACACCTTCTAATTCATAAAAACCTAACTCAGAAAAAAGCCTGCAATTGGCAATATGCATTAATTCTTCTTTTTGCCTTTTACTAAACTTTTTTGGCCCTTGCCCCAATTCTTGTACTCCTATTAAAAAAAGAATCACCTTAATATCTGGTTTCTCGTTATCAAATTGCGTAGCTAATTTATGTTGTAATATTGAAAATTTTTGGTTTACTTCTGCTGGTTTCATCTATGCGCAAATATATTGCTTTATTACAAACCAAATATTAAATAAAGTGTTTAAGCAAAAGATTAGGAAATAAAATTGTTACTCTTTAATGTTTACAGTTTTATACCTTTGCTATATAGATGCTAAGAAAAAAAGCTACAAATACTTTATTATCGCTTACGCTGATGTTTTCATTAATGAGCGCAGCGGTGCCTTTGCATAATATTTTTCATACCCATTATTTTATCCCAACAGATAATTGTGGAAGCAGTTGCCATAAACATATAAAAAACTACGCCAAGCCTTGTTGCACAACTTCTGATGCGGTTTTTTTAGGAGAATTACCTATTAAACAAGCTCATTTTAGTGTCAATCAAAAAATTACTGTCTTAATTTTTGTTTTTAAAGAAGATAATTACTTTCAGTTTTTTCATCTAACCAAAAATAAAGCCCCACCTATAATTGCTTAATTTATAATATTTTATTAATTAATTAAGCGGGAAAATCCGCAATATTTCATATCATAAAAAATTAACATGAAACGTATTTTATATGTTTTGATAGCCGCATTTATTGGCTTTTCAAACGCACATGCAGCAGATATTACTTTTTCGGGAAAAGTAATTGATGCACAAACAAAAGAACCATTGCCCGGCGCTACAGTAACTATTCAAGATTTAAAAATTAGCGCACAAGCAGATATTGATGGGAAATTTAGCTTCAATCGCATCCCCGATAAGGGAAAATTTTTAGTTCAGATTTCATACATCGGTTATAAATATCAAAACCAAACTATAGATTTTGCAACTTCAAAAAATATCACCTTTGCGCTTCAGCCTAGTTTGATTGAAGCTAATGAAGTGGTTGTTACTGGTACTGTAACTGGTTCTGATAGTAAAAAGAATAGTACATCTGTTGGTGTATTAACTCATGATCAAATGTTAGATCGCCCATCAACTAATCTTATTGATGCAATTTCTAAAGTTGGTGGGGTTTCACAGATTACTACAGGCCAGGCAATTTCAAAGCCTGTTATCAGAGGTTTATCATATAATAGAATTGTAACCTTGAGTGATGGAATTAAGCAACAAGGTCAACAATGGGGAGATGAACATGGTATTGAAATAGATCAATATAGTGCAGACCGAGTAGAGGTTTTACGTGGTGCGGCAAGTTTGCTTTATGGTGCGGATGCATTAGGTGGTGTAATTAATATTTTAGAACCTCTTACAGTGCAAGACGGCACAATTAGGGGAGAAATTTTGAGTAATTATTCTACCAATGGGGGTTTAACAGCTAATTCTGTTATGCTTACCGGTAATAAACAAGGTTTTGTTTGGCGAGGAAGAGGTACCTATAAAAATGCTTATTCCTTTAAAACTCCTGATTACTATTTTCCAAATTCAGGCTTTAATGAAACTGCAACAGAAGGAATGGTGGGTTTAAATAAAAAATGGGGCTATAGCCATGTAAATGTTTCTTATTTTAAGAACAACATAGGGTTTTATAGTCCTGCACTAAATAATGCTGGTGCTTTTATAAATGATAACGGAGATACGTTCACAGACTCTGAACTTAAAGATCGTAATTTGGCATTTCCAAGACAGGGAATTTCCCATTTTAAGATAGCGTCAAACAGTAATTTTTTGTTTAACAAAGGGAATTTAAAATTGGATTTAGGATATCAAAATAATGTTAGAAAAGAGTTTCCAAACATTAATCCCGGTTTATTTTTTGATTTAAACACTTATAGTTTAGATGCTAAATACTATATTAATGAGAAAAACGGATGGCAGCCTGTAATTGGATTGAGTACAGATCATGGCCAAAGCAAAAATAAAGGAATAGATTACTTGATACCTGCCTACAACAATTTTGGAGTAGGTATATTTTATTATGTAAAAAAAGATTGGGAAAAATCTAGTTTTAATGCCGGTTTAAGGTACGATTATCGTAAAAATAAAGGTGATGGTTTAATGGTTGATGGCGAGCAAAAATTTACAGACTTTAAAACCGCTTTTTCTAATGTTAGTGGTGCAGCAGGTTATACCCATCAGTTTAACGATAAATTTAATTTTAAAGCCAATCTTAGTAGTGGATATAGAGCACCCAACCCTGCTGAACAAGCTTCAAACGGCGTACATGAAGGCACTTTTAGGTATGAAAAAGGCAGTTCGGATTTAAAAGCCGAAAAAAGCTATCAAGCGGATGTTACTTTTCAATATGCTACAGAAGTTTTGGATTTTAGTACCAGTCTGTATAATAACTACATTAATGATTACATTTTTTTATCACAAAAAAATGGAGAAACAATTAATGTTAAAAATGATATGGGACAAACTGAAACATTAGGTTTGTTTAGGTACTCTCAAGATAATGCAAATTTATATGGTACAGATGTAAGCATAATTTTTCATCCAAATAGTTTCCTTCATTTTGATAATACTTTTAGTTATGTACATGCAGAAAATTTAGCTGTAAACAGACCTTTACCATTTATACCAGCAACAAGTTTACGCAATGAAATAAGATTAGAACCCAAAATAAAAGGATTGAAAAGCAGTTATTTTTCTGTTGGATTGGATAATTATTTTGCTCAGAATAGAATTGATAATTTCGAAACTACTACCAGTGGATATACCTTATTAAGGGCTGCAGTTGGCTCCTCTTTCAAATTAGGAAAACAAGTAGTAAGGTTAAATATATCAGGTAATAATTTGTTAGATAAAAAATATTACGACCATTTAAGCAGGTTTAAACCTGGTAGGTTAGATGAAACTGACCCAACTTTCGGGATTTACAATCAAGGCAGAAACGTAACTTTTGGCATTTATTTACCTTTGAATATTTAAGTTAATTTTATCAAATGATGAAAATCAATTTTTAAATAAGATGTTTTAACCTTGTTAAAACTTAAAGAAGCCGAAAAGAATACTTTCCTTTTCGGCTTCTTTAATAATCTATCTCTTTAAAGAATATAGTCAGTTCTCAGAAAATCTGAATAACCACCTTTTAATATTTCTTTAAATATCTCCTTATTTGTTTCATCATATTTTGTAGCTACAGTTGTACGAATAGAAAAAACTCGTAAGGCATCTCGAACAGATAAAGTACCTTCTGCAGAATCTTTACGTCCGTTGAAAGGGAAATTATCAGGCCCACGTTGACATTGAGCGTTGATATTAATTCGGCTTACTTGATTAACCAAAGCATCTGTAACTTTTGCAATTTGCTCAGGACTTTTTCCAAAAATACTGGCTTGCTGCCCAAAATTAGATTCTACAATATAGTCGATTGGTGTATCTAGATTTTCATAAGGAATAATTGGAACTACTGGGCCAAATTGCTCATCATGATAAATTTTCATCTTTTCATTAACAGGATATAAAACCGCCGGAAAAAATAAAGTTTCGTGAATTGTTCCACCATTTTCATTCAAAACTTGAGATCCATGAGCCACCGCATCGTCAACTAAATCCTTTAAATAATCACACTTACCTCTTTCGGGTAGTGGCGTAATGTTTACATCATTTTCCCAAGGCATCCCTATTTTGAGCTTATTTACAGCATCACAAAACTTTTTATTAAATTCTTCAGCAATTGATTGATGTACAAATATTACTTTAAGAGCCGTACATCGTTGTCCGTTAAATGAAAGGCTTCCCATAACACATTCTTTTACAGCAACATCTAAATCTGCATCAGGTAAAATTAAAGCTGGATTTTTAGCATCTAAGCCTAAAATCGCTTTCAAGGTATGTGGTTTAGGATGCATTTTTTTTAGCTCATTTGCGCTTTTGTTTGTCCCGATAAACGCAAAGATATTTACTTTACCCGATTGCATGATAGCACCTGATAGCGTACGGCCTAATCCAAAAATCACATTAATCACTCCTTTAGGAAAGCAATCTCTAAAAGCTTCTAATAAAGGTTGAATGAGTAAAACACCATATTTAGCAGGCTTAAAAACAACCGTATTACCCATTAATAGAGCCGGAAAAAGGGTTGTAAAAGTTTCATTTAAGGGATAATTATATGGCCCCATACATAATGCAACACCCAGGGGCACTCTACGCACCTGCCCAATAATACCTTGTGTAATTTCAAATCTGGATGCCGTCCTATCCATATCTTTCATGGCATCAATCGTATCTGTAAGGTAATCAATCGTCCTATCAAACTCCTTTTCCGAATCCTTTAATGATTTACCAATTTCCCACATCAACAAATTCACGATATCGCTCCTTTTCTGACGCATACGATCAATAAATTTTTCGACATGTGAAATTCTTTGATTCACACTCATCTTCACCCATTCTCCTCTTCCCGAATTATAGGCAAGAGTCGCAGCATCTAAAGCTTCCATAGCTTCTTTACTTGTTAATAAAGGTGTTCTGCCAATAATTTTTCTTGCTAATTGGCCTTTTTCATCCTCAATACAAATAGGTGATAGAATATCATTCATTGCCCCGTCCCAATTTCTGATTTCACCATTAATGAGGTATTCATTTTTTTCTAAAAACCCAACTAATTGGTGGCTTTGAGGGATTTCATTTTCGTTTGGGAAAATTTGTTTAATAATTTGGAGTTTTGCCATTGGTTAATTTTTTTATAAGAAACCAATGTATTACGAAAATGTTCTAATAAGATTTTAGTAAAACAACATATTTTTAATCAAACTATTGAATTGATAATTTTATGTGATGCATTAAGCAGTAACTTAACTTGTTTATCTAAATTGAATAGCCGAGGGTTTAATTTGACAAAAAAATCATCATAATAAAATAATATGTAATGTTTTTTAGCAAATCGTATCTTATATTTCAAAATAACGACTTAGTGACTAAATGTCAAATCTAAATTTTAAAGAAATTTACGAAACATACGCTCCCCAAATTTATCGTGTGTGCTTAGGTTATGTAAATGACCAAGAGCAGGCGAAAGATTTAATGCAGGAAACATTTATTTCTGTTTGGAAAAATCTCTCTTCCTTTAAGCATCAATCAAAAATTAGCACTTGGATTTATAGAATTGCTACAAATAATTGCTTGAGGCATTTAGAAAAGGCAAAAAGAATTATTACTACTGAATTACCTTATGATATTAAAGAAGAAACAGAGCTAAAGCAAGATGATAAAGTAAAGTTTTTATATCAGTGTATATCTGAATTAGAAGAAACCGATAGATTAATAATTTCATTGGTTTTAGAAGATTTACCTCAAACAGAAATAGCCAATATCATTGGTTTAACCATTGGAAATATCAGAGTAAAAGTTCATCGTATTAAAGAAAAATTAACCTGTAAATTTAAAAAACATGGACAATTTGAATGATTTAAAAGCAGTTTGGTTACATGTAAAAACCGATGGCTTACCAAACTCTTCTCAAATGATAAGTATCATAAAAACTAATAGAGACAAAACTTTAAGGAGATTGATATTTTTAATCATAAGCGCTTTAACAATGATTTTATTGGTCCTTTTCGCAAGCTATTTCTTTAATTTTAAATTAATTAGTTCTAAAATTGGAGAGGGTTTAATAATATCTTCAGGATTAATTTTAATTGCCACCAATCTTAATTCATTAAATAGATTTTACAAATTAAATGTATGCAGCAATAAAGAATATATTGGTTTTTTAGAGCAAACCAGAAAACGACAGCTATTCTATTTTAAATATACACAAGTTGTAGGTTTGGCTTTCTCATTTGTAGGATTGAACCTTTATTTATATGAATTGGTTTATAAAAATCAATTGGTAATGATAATTTCCTATTCTCTTCTAATTATCTATTTCGCCATAGTTTCATTTCATTTACGCCCAAAAACTTATAAAAAAGGTGCAGATAAATTAAACCGAGAGCTGGAGAATGTGATGAGAATTGCCCAACAATTTTAAATCTAGTAAGATGAAAACATCAACATTTTACATAAAAATAATATCGCTAGGTTTAACAATCATAAGCTTAAATATTTTTTTGAAAACCTTTATTCAGCTACCCGATTTTACCTTTGGCTTATTGATGGGCATGGGTTTAGGAATAGAAATTTATGCTGCATTAATGATTGTTAAATTACGCAAATCCAAAACAAGTTAATTTCTATTGCCCAAACATACCACCTAAACCCCCCATACCGCCTAGCATTTGTTGGGTAACTGCCGCCATTTCAGATTGAGATACATTTTCTGCTTGTTCCAACACTTTATTAATTGCAATAACCAACACTTCTTCTAAAGCCTCTTTTCCATTTTCATTGATAAAGTTATCATCAATTTCTATAGCGGTAATTTTCTTAGATGCGGTAGCAGTTACTTTAATTGCTCCATTTTCCATTTCAGAGGTTAAACTTATGGTTTCTAATCTCTTCTTTACATCCTCAGCTTTTTGCTGAGCTTCAAATAATTTATCAAACATATGTTATGCGTTAAGTTTCCAAATTTAAAGCAAAAACTAATCCATCTTCAAAAATAAATTTAAGGTTTTTATGAAATAAATTTAATTGGCACAACACTTGTTTAAGCCATATAAAATTACAAAAAATGAAAAATACTACTTTTAAAGGGACGATAGCAGCAGCTGCATTATGTCTATTAACAATTACTGGTGCTTTTGCACAAAATAAAGACGGGCATACAACAAGACTTGGTATTGCACTAGGAATTGGTGTACCTACAAAATCTAACACTGCAGATTTAATTTTAGCCCCAGATTTACGAGTACAGCATGATTTAAGTCAAAGAACATCACTAACATTAACAACTGGTTATTATGCCTTTTTAGGAAAACCAGAGATTAACAATGTAAAAGTTGGTTCTGATTTAATTCCTTTAAAAGCTGGTGCTAAATTCTTTTTTGGAGATACTTACTATTTCCAACCAGAAGTTGGTGTTGGTTTTTCTACAAAAAAGAACGGAGGAAACCCTTTTATTTACGCTCCTAGTTTAGGATACGCAAATAACAAATGGGATATTGCATTAAGATATGAAGGTTTTGAATACTCTGGTGGTAGCAACGGAATGGTTGCCCTAAGATTAGCTTATGCTTTTAAAAGACCTGCAAAATAATTTTTAATAAATAAATTAAATAGACGGGGTTAGTAGAAATACTAACCCTATTTTTTTGTAAAAAATTTAACTCTTAACACGCTCTTAACATTCTGTTTATTTGATAATTACATCTTTGTTAAAATCATAAATAATGATGGAAACATTTTATTTCGGAATTATAGCAATAGCAGTTTTAGCTATAATTGTGTTTTATTTAAGTCCTTTCGATTTAAAAATTGAAGAAGAAGAGGATTAACAATACTCATCAAAAAACCAGCTTCAAGCCGCTAAATTTATCGGTTATAAAACTGTTACCCTTTAAACTTTCCTAAAATGATTAAAAGAGAAATCGATATTGCGATAATATCTGATGTGCATTTGGGCACTTACGGTTGCCATGCAAAAGAACTTTTAAAATATCTTAAAAGCATTAAACCAAAAATGTTAATTTTAAATGGTGATATTATTGACATTTGGCAATTCAGTAAATCATATTTCCCAGAAGAGCACACCAAAGTTATCCGTAAAATATTAAAATTTGTAACAGAAGGTGTACCAGTGTATTATTTAACTGGTAATCATGATGAAATGTTAAGGAAATTTGCTGATTTTAAAATGGGCGGCTTTCAACTATTAAACAAACTAGTTTTAGATTTAGATGGTAAAAAAGCCTGGGTTTTTCATGGTGATGTTTTTGATGTAACCATGCAACACTCTAAATGGCTTGCAAAATTAGGGGCTATAGGATATGATGCTTTAATCCATATTAATAGTTTCACCAATTGGATATTATTAAAAATGGGCAAAAAGAAATATTCATTCTCCCAAAAAATAAAAGCAAGTGTAAAAGAAGCTGTAAAATTTATTAATGAATTTGAGCAAACTGCCGCAGAATTAGCTATTGAAAAACAATATAGTTTTGTAATTTGTGGGCACATTCATCAGCCAGAAATTAGAGAGATTATTACAGAAAAAGGGAGCGTTACCTATCTAAATTCTGGCGATTGGGTAGAAAGTTTGACAGCTTTAGAGTATAACGATAAATCTTGGAGCATTTATAAACATGATGTGAGTTTAATAGATTCTGAAGATGAAGCTTTAGAGGAGAAAGAAGATTTGAAAAATATGCTAAACGTTAAAGAACTTTTTGAAAAATTTAAACAGGAAGTGGCTTAATAAATAATGAAAATACTTTTCGCCATACAAGGC
>JBBRYE010000004.1:0-61885 GCA_038237895.1 Sphingobacteriales bacterium
CAATCAGGCTATATTTATCAAGACGAATTAAAATCTAACCATCAACAAACCATTAAATGGAAATTTGTTGGGGTTACAGAGCTAGAGCATATGGGTAATTTAGAACATGGCAGAGAAATACATTACAAAATTGTAGAGCCAGAAAATGTTGATAGTTATCTAAAACTAATTGAAGAAAAAGCAAATGGTTTAAAAAGGAGAAAAACAGCATAATGGTAGCAAGTTCTCCATTATCAGACTCAAAATTTAAGTGGGGGTTTTTATCCACACTATTGATTTTGGGTAGTTTACAATATTACACGCTTTTAAGTTTAAAAATTCCAGAAAGTATTGCTTTAAAGGATTGTATAGCGTCAAATAGTATTTTAGGGGTAATTTGCTGGTTAATTTCAAATACCTTTTATTATTATCGGCCTAAAGGCACAAAATATATTTATGTAATTATTTTATGTTTAGTGTTATCCATAATTTATACGGTAATAATCAGGTATCTTTTTTTTAGTTTATTTATTAACGATATTAGCTATTACAGCCTCATATATTATTCATTACCAATAAGATTCACATTTTGCTTTTTACTGATTGGCTGCATGTGTGCAATTAGTATTTTGTATTTTAACCAACAAGATCAGCAAGAATTATTACAACGTAAAAACGAAGCAGAAAAACTGACAAAAGATGCTGAATTATCTTCTTTAAAAGAAAAACTGCAACCGCATTTTTTATTCAACAGTTTAAACTCAATATCCGCCTTAACTTTAAATAAACCACAAGAAGCCAGGAAAATGGTGCAACAATTATCAGATTTTTTAAGAGGAACAATTAAGCAAAATGATGATTTAACAAGTCTCCAATTAGAATTAGAGCATCTTGAACTTTATTTAGAGATAGAAAAAGTAAGATTTGGTAATCGTTTAAATACAAAAATATTAAATGATGAAATAACTTTACAAAAAAAAATTCCTCCAATGCTGCTACAACCTATTGTAGAAAATGCCATCAAATTTGGCCTTTATGATACTTTAGAAAGCGTAACTATCCAAATATCCGCAAAATTTGAAAATCCATATCTAACAATAAATATCACTAACCCATTCGATTCTGAAACAGCGCATCCAAATAAAGGAACTGGTTTTGGGTTAAATAGCACCCAAAGAAGATTATCTTTATTATACAGCCGAACCGATTTATTAAAAACATCAACAACAGAAAATACTTTTACAACAACCATTTTAATTCCTCAAACCACATGATCAAAGCATTAATTATTGATGATGAGCCTTTGGCAAGAAGTATCATTTCGCAATATCTTTTGGCATACGCCGATATTGAGATTGTTGCAGAATGTGGCAACGGATTTGAAGGTTTAAAAGCCATAAATGAACATCAACCACAACTGGTTTTTTTGGATATTCAAATGCCAAAAATTACAGGATTTGAAATGCTAGAATTATTGGATGAAATGCCATCGATTATTTTTACAACCGCTTATGATGAATTTGCGCTGAAAGCATTTGAAGCTAACGCGATTGATTATCTATTAAAACCTTTTGACCAAGAAAGATTTAATAAAGCAGTTGATAAATTTTTAGCTAACAGCCAAACTCAAAATCATCAACAAAAAGAAAAAATAGAAATTATAGCTCAACAAAATAATTTTCAAAATGAGCGTATCGTAGTTAAAACTGGCAATAAAATAAAAGTAATTTCAGTTTATGATATTACACACTTGGCTTCTGATGATGATTATGTGAATATACACACTGCCGAAGGTGCTTTTTTGAAAAACCAAACGCTATCTTTTTTCGAGAAAAATTTAGATACTAAATTGTTTGTGAGGGTTCATAGGTCTTTCATTGTAAAAATTGATCAGATCACAAAACTAGAACCTTACGAAAAAGACGGTTACTTAATTATCTTAAAAACGGGAGAAAAAGTACCTGTAAGTAAAACAGGCTATCCAAAATTGAAAGCAGTTTTAGGAATTTAATCTCCCAAAAATGTATCTTCGTTGCCATGTCGCTTTTTAATACAAAAGAACAAATAGATGCCCTTGTGCAAGAATTAAAACAGCACAACTACAATTATTATGTACTGGCAATGCCTTCCATTTCTGATTATGATTTTGATCAGAAACTAAAAGAGCTAGAAGCTTTAGAAAAAGCAAATCCACAATTTTTAAATCCCGATTCCCCAACCCAGAAAATAGGAGGAGAAATTACTAAAAACTTTAAAACCATTGTACATAAATGGCCAATGATGAGTTTGGGTAACACCTATAACGAACAAGATTTAATAGATTTTGACCAAAGAATAAGAAAAGCCATAGGCGATGATTTTGAATATGTTTGTGAGTTAAAATTTGATGGGTTATCCATGAGTTTAACTTATCAAAACGGCAAATTATTAAGAGCGGTTACTCGCGGCGATGGGACAAAAGGAGATGAAGTAACCGCAAACGTAAAAACAATCCGCACCATTCCAACTCAAGTTTCAGGAAAAGATATGCCAGAAGAATTTGACATTCGTGGAGAAGTTTTTATGCATAAAGCAGCATTTGAAAAACTAAATGAAGAGCGTTTAGAAAACGGAGAAGTAGCTTATGCCAACCCAAGAAATTTTGCATCCGGAACCGTAAAAATGCAAGATTCTGCCGAAGTTGCTAAACGGCCTTTAGATTGTTTTCTTTATTTTTTCTATAGCGATAAAAATCCTTTTAAAACACATTGGGAAAGTTTGCAAGCAGTAAAAAGTTGGGGTTTTAAAATTTCAGAAGAAAGTAGATTATGCAATAATATTCAAGATGTTTTAGCATTTATTACCGAATGGGATCAAAAACGTTTTAAACTGAGCTATGATATTGATGGAATTGTTTTGAAGGTAAACAGCTACGCACAACAGCAAGAATTGGGCTTCACAGCAAAATCGCCACGTTGGACAATTAGTTATAAATACAAAGCACAAGAAGTAGAAACCATTTTAGAAAAAGTAACCTACCAAGTTGGGCGCACAGGTGCCGTTACGCCAGTTGCTAATTTAAAGCCTGTTTTATTAGCCGGCACAACTGTAAAACGAGCTACGCTACATAATGCTAATGAAATGGAACGGTTGGATTTGCATGAAAACGATACAGTTTTAGTTGAAAAAGGAGGGGAAATCATTCCTAAAATTATTAAAGTAAATTTAGAAAAACGCCAACCAAATGCCTCAAAAATAAACTACATCCACAATTGCCCCGAGTGCGGAACAGAACTAATAAGAGAAGAAGGCGAAGCAGTTCATTATTGCCCAAATGATGAAGCTTGTCCGCCACAAATTGTTGGCCGTATGCAGCATTTTATCAGCCGTAAGGCGATGAATATAGAAGGAATTGGTGCAGAAACAGTAGACGCTTTTTTCCAAAAAGGATTGTTGAGGCACATTAGCGATATTTATGAATTAAAAAATCGTGAAAATGAGCTCAAAAATTTAGAGCGTTTTGGGCAGAAATCAATTGATAATTTAATGGAAGGTGTAGAGAAATCTAAGATTATGCCTTTTGAAAGAGTTTTATTTGGTTTAGGAATAAGATATGTAGGTGCAACAGTGGCTAAGAAATTAACCCAACATTTTAAAAATATAGATAATATCATCAAAGCTAATTTTGAAGAATTAATTGCTGCTGATGAAATTGGGGAACGTATTGCGCAAAGTGTTTTAGCATATTTCGGTGATGAAAAACACATTGAAGAAATAAATAAACTAAAAGCCGCAGGTTTAAGTTTCGATATTGTAGAAAAGGAAATTATTTTAGCCTCAGAAAATTTAAGCGGAAAGACTTTCTTAATTTCAGGAGTTTTTGAAAACCACAGTCGTGATGAGTTGAAAGAAATGATAGAAGCAAACGGAGGTAAAATTTTAAGTAGTATTTCTGCCAAGCTAAATTATTTGGTTGCCGGCGAAAATATGGGTCCAGCTAAATTAGATAAAGCACAAAAATTAAAAATTGATATGATTTCTGATGTTGAGTTATTAGAAATGATTGAAGGCTAAGCTTCATAAAGTCTAAAAATCACTTCCTAATAATTTTAATTTAATTAGTACTTTCGCAACCCTATTTAACATCAATTAAAATTTAAAATATCGGTTTAAACCGTTTAAAGAATATTTAAATGATTAAAATAATAAATCAAATACGTTTGAAATTTGGCTTTCATCAGTTAAAACAAGAGATAAAAAAGCAGATACGTAAAAACAAATCGGTCTCTTTAGATGATGCTAAAAATATCGGGATATTGGTAAATATCCAAAGCCAAAACCAATTAACTGAAGCAGAGAATATTGCAAAAAGTTTATCTGGGGCTAACAAGAAGGTTAAATTAATGGGTTTTATATCTGATAAAAGCTTAAAGCTAAAATCTAATATTATAGATTTGATTTCTTTAGAAGATGTAGAATGGAACTTAATACCTAAAAAAGATAAAATTAAAAACTTTGTAAATAATGAATTTGATATACTTTTAAACCTTTGTACAGACATTTGCTTCCCACTGGTTTACATTACCGCGTTATCAAAATCGTTATTTAAAGTGGGAGCCTATGATAAAAAGAATTCAGCGTTTTTCGATTTTATGTTGGCCACCCAACAACACAGCATTACAGGTTTTACAACCGAATTAAAATACTATTTAGATAAAATAAAATGAGCAGTTTTTTTGGAACCGGAGTAGCTATGGTTACGCCTTTTCTTGATGATAGAAGCGTTGATTTTAACGCATTAGAAAAAATTATTGAACATTTAATCAATGGTAAAGTAGATTATATTGTGGTAATGGGCACTACTGCCGAATCTGCAACTTTAACTAAAGAAGAGAAACAGAAAATCTTTGAATTTACCGCTCAAAAAGTAAACAAGCGCATTCCGCTAGTTGCTGGTATTGGAGGTAATAATACAGCAGAAGTGGTAGATGCAGTTTCAAAATTTGAAATGGAAGGTTATAAGGCCGTTCTTTCTGTTGTTCCCTATTACAATAAGCCCAATCAAGAAGGCATTTATCAGCACTATAAGGCTATTGCCGATGCTTCTAAATTGCCCGTCATCTTATATAACGTTCCTGGCCGTACAGGTGTAACCATGTCGGCAGCCACAACATTGCGTTTAGCTAAAGAAACAAATATCATAGCCACAAAAGAGGCATCAGGTAATTTTGATATTTTTAACGAGATAGCAGCCAAAAAACCAGAAGGTTTTTTATTAATTTCTGGCGATGATCCGATTACTTTACCTATGATGGCTATTGGTGCAGCTGGTATAATTTCAGTAATTGGTAATGCAGTTCCTTTGCAGCTTTCTACAATGGTTCGTCATTGTTTAAACCAGGATTTCAAAGCTGCACATCACGCTCATTTTAGTATGCTAGAATTTACTCGGCTTTGCTTTTTAGAAGGAAACCCGGCTGGTGTTAAAGCCGGAATGAAAATCTTAAATATTTGTGATGATCAAGTGAGATTACCTTTGGTAAAAGTTACAGACCAAACACTTTCTAAAATTGAGGTAGAAATTAATTATTTAAATAAATAAATTTTAAGAATTATTTAGTAAAAAACAGGCTCATTCATAAAAAATTAGAGAACTTTTAATTATTTTAGATTTTCTAAACTTATACGATGGTTTGTAAAAATTGCAGTAAAAACGCAACTGATCATTTCTGTTCACATTGCGGTCAAAAAACATCGGTAACAACACTCAGTTTTACAGATATACTTCACGAAGGTTGGCATAATCTTACCCATACTGATAAAGGCTATTTTAAACTTTTTTGGGACATGGCTGCAAAGCCAGGAATTACCATAAATAATTACTTAAAAGGACAAAGAAAAAGATATTTTAGTCCTTTTACTTTCTATATCGTAACTACATCATTACTTATTTTATCTACTCATTGGGTTTTTAAGTATGAGGATGCTAAATTTCATATTAATAATGAATTTGGAAATTATGTAGCTCAAAATCTTAATTATATATTGCTATGCTCCATACCCGTCATAACTATTTTGTTTTGGCTAATGTTTAAAAGGTATTTTTCAAATTTAGCAGAAGCTTTTACATTGATGATGTTTACTTATGGGGCACTCAATTTCTATTTAATTATATGCAATCTGTTTTTTTTCATTTTCATTAGATTGCATTATGTTTATATGGGATATGCAAATCTTATTGGATATTTTTTTGTTTTTTACATCATATACAGCTTTTTAAGGCCATTATCATTTTGGAATGTTTTGAAATTGCTTTTAATGGTATTTTTTTTTTATATAATAGTTCAACTTATTGGTCCAGCAATATCATTGATCATATATGGTGTACCGATCAAAATATTAATCAATTCTTTTAGTATAATATGAGATTGAAAAAACTTATTGTTTATGCAACTATTTTCTTGTTGCCAATTATGGTAAAAGCACAGGAAATGGCTTATCCCAAAAAAATCAAAGTAGTATTATTAGGGACTTTCCACTATGGTAAAACTGCAGATAAAAATAGCACCTCTTTTCCAGATTTATTTACTGCAAAAAGACAGCAGGAATTGGATGAAATAGTAAACAAATTGGCAAATATCCATCCATCAACTGTATTTATTGAAGCACCAAAAATCTATCAGCCAAAATCAGATATCAATTATGATTTATATTTAAAGGGGCTATTAAAAGATAGTTCTGATTTAAGAAACGAAATTGCCCAAATTGGATATAGGCTGGCTAAAAAATCATCAATAAGTTCTCCAGTTTGTGTAGATTATAAACAAGAAATCAGGTATGATTTAGTAGAAAAGTTTGAAAAAGGAATTGGTGCCGATTCTACAATCCAATATCCAAAATTCTTTGATATCCCTTATCCTTTTACGGATACTACACAAAGAATTAGTTTAAAAAAGATGAATTTATCAAATTATTATATCGGTTTAAATAACGAATATCATAGAAGGAGTAATGAATTTGATTATTTGCATTATGCCTTAAATTATGGTTATCAAGATGATTACTCAGGTACTGAATTAACAGCTTCTTGGTATAATAGAAATTTGAAGATTTTTACCAATATTTTAAGAGAGTTAAAGCCAAAGGATAGTTGTATCGTTATTCTTTTTGGTTCGGGACATACCGCCATTTTAAGACAGTTTTTCGAGAACCACCCTAGTTTTGAGATAATTGAATTAGATAATATTCTTAGGTAAAATTTATATTCACCAAAGTAATTATCACTTATAAATAATTTTCATGTTTAACATTTTTGTATTTTAATAAATTTTGGCTTTTTTATTGATTACGTATTGAAAATTAAAATTTTTCAAATAAATGCAAGTTGTAAATAAAGAATACCCGTTTTACTTAAAATTAGCTTGTATATTATTAAGTATTATAGCCTTATGTTATATCGCGATTTACACAAAAGATCTTTTATCTCCATTGATATTTTCTTGTTTGTTTTCTATGGTTTTAATGCCACTAGCAACCTTTTTCGAAAAAAAATGGAGGTTTCATCACGGTTTGGCAGCAATGGTTTCAGTTTTACTTTTGTTAAGTTTAATTATTTTAGTGCTTTATTTTATAGGTTCTCAAGTAAGCAATTTGGCCGATGATTGGCCACAGTTTCAAAGCCAGCTAAATGCTACAGTACAAAAAACGCAAGTTTATGTAGAAAGTACCCTACACATTAAAGCTTCAAAACAATTAGATTATATTCATCAAGCCACTTCAAAGTTGTTATCTTCTAGTACTGTTTTTGCTGCAGCAACTTTGCTCTCGTTATCATCTATATTTTTGTTTTTAGTATTTACGTTTATTTACACCTTTTTCTTTTTGCTTTATCGTAAGCTGATTAAGAAATTTTTATTGACTGTTTTTAAAGAAGAGAATAAATTGGTGGTAACAGATGTGATAGAGAATGTACAATCTATGATCAGGAAATATATCATCGGTTTATTTTCTGAGATGGCAATTGTGGCAATTGTAGCCTGTTTAGCTTTTTGGGTGCTAGGAATTAAATACGCTATTTTATTGGGTTTGATCACCGGAATTTTTAATATTATCCCTTATTTAGGGATATTTTTAGCGATGATTATTAGTGTACTTATTACTTTTGCAACGGCAACCATTCTTTCAAAAACATTATTAGTAATCATTGCTATAGTAATTATTCATTTAATAGATAGTAACATTCTTTTGCCAGTAATTGTGGGTTCTAAAGTACGGATAAACGCTTTAGTTACCATATTGGGCGTGGTGATTGGTGAAATGATTTGGGGCATTTCCGGGATGTTTCTCTCCATCCCGGTAATGGCGGTCCTCAAAATTATTTTTGATAGGATAGAAAGTTTTAAACCTTGGGGAATGGTTATGGGAGAAGAAAAACATGAACTTAAACCTTTTGAAAAAAGGATGCTAAAGAAAAATGTGGTTGTTTAAATTTGCGTAGAATTTCTAATTAATAAAAAAATTAACCAGCATAACTGATCAATTTTAGCCAAGCCTAAAAATTTTTCTGATTAACTTCATTAGGTAACAATCAAATAAATTCAAAGAAGTAGATTTCAATAACTAGTTTAAGGGTTTAAAGTATTTTTCACTAAGTTTTATAACTAAGCTAAAGTGGGCACCTTTATCTTTATAAAGATTGTCATTTAATTAGGGTAGCATTTTTGATAAATAATATGAAATTTTATATAATCTACCTGGTAAATCTGCTTTTCTTTATGGAGGTTGTTAATGCACAAGAAAAGTTTGAACTTTCGGTTTCAACAGCATATCAGCAAGATAATTTTCAATGGTCTATAGCGGGTAATGCTATTGGTACAAATCCTAACGTATATTCAGAACTCACTTGGAAAAATCTTAGTGGCCCAGCCCTACAAGTTTCATTTCAAGCAAAGGTATGGAAAGCGGTATTTATAAAAGCATCCTTAAACCATTCTTTAATTTTAAAGGGTAACGCTAAC
The DNA here is from genome assembly GCA_038237895.1 of Sphingobacteriales bacterium. Taxonomy (GTDB): domain Bacteria; phylum Bacteroidota; class Bacteroidia; order Sphingobacteriales; family Sphingobacteriaceae; genus Pseudopedobacter. The sequence continues at coordinate 8,976 of JBBRYE010000004.1, forward strand.
GATACAGATTACTCTGAGGATAATCGTACAAATCCAATATTTGAGGCCAATGAACAAAGTAATAAAGGAAATACTGATAATTATATATTGGCCACAGGTTATGATTTTAAAAATAAAGTTTTTTCAATTTCACCATATTTAGGATATGAAAAATCCTCACAGCTAATGTTTTTACTTGATGAAAATATCAAAGAACTAAATACTTCTTATAAGGCAAAGTGGAGTGGCGCATTGTTAGGATTTAAAACTGATGCAGTAATAAAAAAAGGGTTTTATGTTCAAACTGATTTAGCTTATCATCAAATAAAGTATGCTGCAGAAGCAAACTGGAACCTAATTGAAAAATTTGCTCATCCCGTAAGTTTTAAACATACTGCAGATGGATTTGGTTTAGAGGGGATGTTAAAAGCAGGCTATACTATTTATAAAAGTTTGGCTACTTATTTATATGTCCAAAAAAGTTTTTGGAATACTGGAGCCGGTATAGATGAGTTATTTTATAATAATGGAAATATAGCATATACCAAATTGAATCAGGTTGAACGCAAGAGCCAAAATTTAGGTTTAGGGATAAAATTTTCTTTTTAAGATTTTTATCTACACCATTTAAGCAAACATAAATGACATTTTCAATCTTAATTTTTTAAACAGAATATCGCTAGTAAAATCAATTTAATAAATTATTGAAATCAAAAAAGCATTGTGCTAATAAATATTGTTAGCACATTTGAGTGTTATTTTTGGTACAAATGTTATTTACAACAGCTGCTATTTTCATTTATATTTGTTTAATTATAAACCAATTATAATATCAATTTAAATGAAAAACAAAAACATTTTAGTTTTTCTATTAGCTATAATTTTTTTTAATAGCTGTAGTAAAAAACAAGAAGCTACCGCAGTACCTAGTGTTAAACCAACCGATTTAGTAATTAGTGCTGATATAAGCACAGATGGTTCTGGCAATGTAAATTTTACTGCAATAGCAAAAAATGCAGTACGGTACAGCTATACCTTCGGTGTTTCTTATGGAGAGACTGCAATTAATTCTCCAGACGGAAAAGCGACTATAAAATATTCCTCTACAGGTAGTTACACGGTTCATGTGATCGCATATTCTGCTAATGATAATTTTATTTTTGGCGATAAAACTATAGCCGTAGATGTTCCTTTTACTATCCCTACTACAGGTTATATAACACCGCTTACCTATCCAGGCAAAACACTCATTTGGGCAGACGAGTTTTCAGGAACTTCCTTAAATACTACTTTTTGGACGCAAGAAACAGGGAATGCTTGGGCAAATAATGAACAACAAAACTATCAAGCCAGTAATACAGAGGTGAAAGATGGATACTTAACAATTACTGCAAAAAAAGAAGCTGTAAATGGAAGGCAATATTCATCATCAAGGATTAAAACCCAAGAAAAAAAGTTTTTCAAATACGGACGAGTAGATATCAGAGCATTGGTGCCCAAAGGTCAAGGTATTTGGCCTGCGTTATGGATGCTTGGCAACAATAAAAGTGCGGTAAGTTGGCCAACTTGTGGCGAAATTGATCTAATGGAATTAATTGGTGGGTCGGTTAGTCCTAAAAGTGATTCAAAAACTTATGCTACTATACACTGGAATGATGTAACACATCAGCAGTCTCAAGGCTCTTATTCGCTTCCTTCAGGCAAATTCGCAGATCAATTTCATGTATTTAGTATGGAGTGGAATGCCACAACAATTATCCTATACCTTGATGATGTTCCGTATAAAACATTTAATATCAGCCCAGCTGGAATGGATGCTTTTAGAAAAGATTTCTTTTTTATATTTAATGTAGCAGTTGGTGGAGATTGGCCAGGCAACCCGGATACTACAACAGTATTCCCACAAAGAATGGTGGTAGATTATGTAAGGGTTTTTCAATAAAAAAATCTAAAATAGCCATATCATTTAAGTGATCCTTTATTTTTAAGGGTCACTTAATTTTTCATCCTCAATTATTCCTCTATCAGTGAAAGCAAAACTTTAAAGCCATTTAAATTTGTGCTATGCTATGTAAATTTTAAGGACAAAAAATAAACATTTACAAAATCATAATTTTCTTTCCTAAATATCCTGAAAGCTTCCACAAAACTTAATAAAGTACAGCTAAACCTGCCTTTTTTTTAAATGGTCAAGTATTCTGCAAATCATAATAAATGCAATTTCTTTAATCGGCACAAGACTTTAATTAGTATTAAATTTTAGTCCTAAACTTCCTAAAAATAAAATCACTTACCGCTAGCTTAAATTGTAATAATCATTCGCCTAAAAGCCAACAGCTTTAATCATAATAGCTTATCAAATAACAATCACCAATCCAAACATTTTTTATTTGCTCATTTCATCACCTACTTTAGGTACATATAGCATCTATTTAAACTCAAATTTCTCCTCAAATTGCATTAACGATAAGCAGATAATTAAAATCTGCTCTTATCAATAAAAAATTATCATTTAATGCAAACCCCTCATAATTTGCATTTTAGGATAATAAATTAACCAAATTATATTAACCAAATTCAAATCATTATGAAAAATTTCAATTTAAAAAACAATGCCGTCGCAGCTGCGCTAATTACAACAGTATTAATGTCTTCTTGTAAACAAGACATAATAGCACCCAGTTCTTCTAATGGAATTTCGACCCAATCAAGAAGCATCTTTTCAACCATTAATAAAAATTTTGATAATTATCCAGATGGTATTTATACTATTGGAAATTATACCAATGATTTTGGTAATGACTCAAAGATTAATGGTGAATGGAGAACAGGCGCTCAGTACATTATAAACAAAACATTTAGAGTTAAGTTAGAAGCCAACGTTGTGGGTTCTACAGGAGGAGGATGTATCGCTGAAACTGACATTATGCCACGTAGCGATTATCAGCTTAGTTTTGACACTAAATTTGATCCAATCGATGAATTTTCTGAAGGAGGTAAAATAGGTTGGGGTTTCGCTATTGGAAAGGGAGCTGCCGACGGAAATAATAATGGCGGACTAGGTGCAAGTGTGAGGATAATGTGGAAAAGAGATACGCTTTCTAATGGTACAATAAGACATGTATTTAAACCTTATTTGTATTATGCCAATATGCCAAATGCCAGTTATGGCGATGATTATGGTAGTACCTATTTTGGCTCTCTTGATAAAACATCTTGGTATAACATATACATTCATGTTACAACCAATACAGCACATACTGGCGATGGTTATATTAAAGTTTTGATAAAGAGAAGCACTGATACAGTATGGACAACCGTATTAGATAAACACGATATCAAGTGGACATATGATGGGTCACTTATCAATAAATTAACTTTTGATACATTTAGAGGGGGTAAGGGAGCTCTTTGGGCTTCAGGAAATCCAGCATATATATTTTTCGATAATATTTTCCTCAGATAAAAGAAGTCACATCACCTAAAACATTTCTTAACTTTAAATACCAAAGAGAGGACGTCTGATAAAGATTGCCTCTCTTTTATTATCAATCAAATTTTAAACTCAGGGCACTTAAATTTTTTTCTTTTAAAAAAGAATTTAACTATAGTTTTCATTTCAAAAAGCATATCCCAACTGCTTAAACAAAACTAATTTCTTAATTCAGTATTTTCTGATTATATTCTTCTTTCTAATTAATTATAAATAGGTAAACTTTAATATATTTGTTAGTTAGGCTTTAATTATTTCTTTGATTAAAAATTTAACAAAGAAAATTTAAGATTAATTCCTATACTTAATTTTTTTTTGCTAAACCGCTGCTCATAATATGAAAAAACCTACAATTCCCACACAAAAAAAACTAAGCAGCATAGAAATAACAGCGTCGGTAAATGGACTAAATAAAACAGCATCAGAATTACAGTTGGCAATTGATGATGCAAATGTGGGGGTGTGGTCTTTAAATATAAAAAAACAAGAATTAGTTTGGAGTGCCTTACATAAAAAAATGTGGGGTTATGATGAACATCGTTCTGATCTTACTTATGAGGATTGGCATAAGGCAATCATACCAGAAGATAAAGCGAAAGTTTTAAAAAAAGTGGAGGACGCTTTACTTAACAATAGCTTTTATGAAGTAGAATATAGAATAAAAAAGGTGGATGATCTTGCCATCCGATATATACGTTCTGTAGGAAATCATCATTATAACCATGAAGGCGATGCGGAAGCATTCAGAGGGATTAGTATTGACATTACCGAACAAAAAAAGTCAGAAAAAGCCTTAGAAAAAACAGCATCTCATTTAAAATTAGCTACAGATGCAGCAAAGGTAGGCGTATGGTCTTTAGATATCGAAACTCAAGAATTAGAATGGAGCTTGCTCCATAAAACAATGTGGGGATACGATGAAAATAGAACAGATTTAACTTATGAAGATTGGCATAAACTCATCTTACCAGAAGATAAAGAACTCGCTTTTGAAAATGTAGAATATGCTCGCGTTAACCACACCCAATATGAAGTTGAATACCGAATCAAAACAGCGAATAAAAATAGCATTCGCTGGATGAGATCTATTGGTCAGTATTATTATAATGAAGCCGGGGATGCGGTAACTTTAACGGGTATCAGTATGGATATTACTGTGCAGAAAGAGTCCGAAGAAAGAATAAAGGAAAGTGAAAGACAGTTTCGCACCTTTGCCGATAGCATCCAAAACCTGGCATGGATAGCTAATCCAGATGGATGGATTTATTGGTATAACCAAAAATGGTACGATTATACAGGTACTACCCTTAAAGAAATGGAAGGTTGGGGATGGGAAAAAGTACACCATCCACTCTATACAAAAAAAGTGATGGATTTTGTGAAAAAAGCATGGAAAAAAGACCAGGCATTTGAGCTAACATTTCCATTACGCAGACATGACGGAGAGTATCGTTGGTTCTTAACCCGTTCCTACCCAGTTAAAGATGCTAAAGGTATTATTGAAAGATGGATAGGTACCAATACAGATATAACCGATCAAAAACAAACAGAGCTACAACTGCAAAAAAGTGAGTCATTCAATAATGGCATTCTTTCTTCGCTCAGTTCTAGCATTGCAGTGATAGATAAAGACGGCACTTTAATAGCGGTAAACAAAGCGTGGAATAATTATGCCAATGAAAATGGGGTAACATCACTTGATAAAGTTTCTGCCGGTAGTAACTACTTCGAGGTTTGTAAAAAAGCGATAGAAAGCGGTGATACTATTGCGGCAAAAGCACTTTTAGGCATTAACGCTGTTCTAAAAAAGAAATCACAATCTTTTGAAATGGAGTATCCTTGTCATTCTCCCCAATTAGAGCGATGGTTTATGCTTACCGTAGTTAAATTTGGTAATGATACCAGTCAAGTAGTAATCTCTCATCAAGACATTACCGAAAGAAAAAAGGTTGAAGAGGAATTAAGAATTACATCTGCCCGTCTTCAATTAGCTACCAACGCAGCATCACTAGGGGTATGGGATTATAATGTTTTAGAAAACACCTTGGTATGGGACAATAACATGTTTAAACTTTACGGGATTAAACCACATGAATTTTCTGGTGCTTATGAAGCATGGGAGTCTGGGTTGCACCCAGATGATTTATTAATTGTACAACAGGAATTAGAAAAGGCAATAAAAGGAGAAAAAGAATACAATCCTGAGTTTAGAGTGGTTTGGCCCGATAAATCTGTTCATTATATTAAAGCAAATGCCTTATTGCAAAAAGATGCAAATGGTAAGGCAATACGTATGATTGGTACAAACCAGGACATTACAGAACAAACCCAATTTGAAATCCAAAAGAAGAAATTGATGGATGACATTATTCAAAGAAACAAACACTTAGAACAATTCTCCTACATTATCTCTCACAACCTCCGTTTACCAGTAGCAAATATGCTAGGTTTAATAGCTTTATTAGATGGGGATAATGAACCTACAGAATTAGAGTATATCAAAAATTCGATTAAAATATCTGCAAGTAAATTAGATGAAATTATTAAAGACCTTAATGATATCCTTCAGGTAAAAAATAAAATATCAGAAAGAAAAGAGTTAGTAAACTTTACAAGCATTGCTTCAGATATTTATTTAAGTATTGAAAATATGATAATTAAAGCAGATGCAACAATTACTTGGGACTTTTCTGCGGTACCAGAAATGATGACCATTAAAAGTTATTTACACAGTATTTTTTATAACCTCATTTCTAATAGTTTAAAATACAGACAACATCAAATTTTAACATTAATCGAAATAAAAAGCTTCATTTTAAATGATAAAATCATTTTGGTTTTTAAAGATAATGGAATGGGTATAGATCTTAAGAAACAAAATAATATGATTTTTGGACTTTATAAACGCTTTCATATAGATCAAGCCGAAGGAAAAGGCGTAGGTTTATATATGGTAAAGACTCAGGTAGAAACCATTGGGGGTTCTATCAGTATCAAAAGTGAAGTAAATCAAGGAACAGAATTTAAAATCGAATTACCAATTTAAATTAAATACAAAACATCTGTTAATTCCTCTTTTTATATTTTAGATCAGATATAGCTCAGGCTTTGCGCATTTAGCCTTACGTTTTTCACACTTAGCATTAAGTTTTGTGTTTACTTTCTCTGCTCCAAGAAAATTCTATAAACTGAGCACTGATTTAAAAATTATGATTTATCCCTGCGGTAGGGTGATTTTAAATGACGCTCCATTACCTACTGTAGAATCAATCGCAAGATTTCCCTTTAAGCCGGCAATCAAATGTTTTACCAATGCTAAACCAAAACCGTATCCCGTTTCTCCCCCCGTTCCATTAGTAGATTGAGCAGAACCACTCAAAATTTCTTCAATTTTTTCCTCAGTAATTCCTGCGCCATTGTCAGATACAGAAATGTAAAGCTGGTTCTTTTGTTCAATAATAATAAAGTCAAGATTTACACTTACACGGCCACCAAGTGGAGTAAACTTTAAAGCATTAGAAATTAAATTTCCTATTATTTGTAATAATTTATCTTTAGAAAAAGGGATTTTTGCAACAGCATCATTTAAAACAACTTCAAAAATAATTTTCTTGGTAAATGCCTGTGGAGCGTATAATTTTTCTAACTTTTCTTTTAAAAGCATTAAGTTAAACTCATTTGATTGGAGTTGAACCGTTTTTTTATCCTCAGTTAAAATTTCATCTGCCAGCTCTAATAAAGAAGTCCCACTTTTTTGGATAAGATTGATAAATTCTAAAACCTCATCTAATTTATTTTCATCACCTTGCTCACTAATCAGTTGGGCAAGTCCAATAATTCCACCAATTGGTCCTCTAATATCATGGGCTACTCTTTTATTAGTTTCTTTTGAGGCAGCTAAACGATTTTTTAAACCCTCAATTACTTTAAGAGCAGTTAATCGGTTAACAATCTCATTCGCAATAATTTTAAGTAGTTCTACTTTCTCTGGCGAAATTTCTTTTAAATTGGTATCAAGTACACAAAGTGCTCCAATATTAACTCCATTAATGGTTTTAAGTGGTACTCCTAAATAATATTTTAATTGGGGGTCATCAACCACATAAAATTTGTCGCTAAAGCGTTTATCAGTAGTTAAATTTTTAACCTCAAAATCAGTATCACCTAAAATAGTATACTGGCAAACAGAATCTTCCCTTGGCATTTGATTAAGATCCAAACCATGTGAAGAAATGGTCCATTGCGTATAAGAATCAATTAAGTTTATTAATGAAATTGGTGTACCTGCAACTTTCGCAGCAAGTAAAGTCAAATCTTTAAAGTTCGATTCTAAATCACTATAGTCTAAATCAAATTCTGAAAGGGTAGTTAACCTTTCCATCTCATTTTTCGGGATTGGAGCCAACATATTTTATATAATCAGTTTCTTTAAATTTTTATACGAATAAAGGTAATTTTTAGTTTTTAGATTTAATTTTTTGCAGCGCTAAATATATCAACAAAGGTGATATACCAAAAAGTTTTTTCTTTAAGAAAATGAATAATAATAAACCTAACAATTATATTACCCACTACGTATCACCCACTATATACCACTTACAACCTACAACTTACCACCTATGACTTACCTCTTAAAACCATTTCAAAAAAAAACGAGGCAATCTCAAAATTAGAAACTGCCTCGTTTTTTCACTTTATAAATTATCGGTTTATTTAATTCCAAGGTACCAGTTTAATTGTACAACCTCAATCCCGGCATCTCCTTTATTAACTAAATCTTTAAATTTAGCCACATTACTTAAACCATCACCACCACGGTAATGGTAGGGATAAACTTGTTTGGGTTTAAAAGACAATACCGCATCAGCCGCCTTTTCCACAGTCATGGTATAAGGTAGGTTCATGCAAACAAAGGCCTTATCAATATTTTTTAAATTACGCATCTCCGTAATATCTTCCGTATCACCACTAAAATAAACCCTCATTCCTTTCTTTTCAATCACATAACCATTTCCTCTTCCTTTAGTATGGAAACTCTTGGCCTCCTCTCTTAAATTATACATCGGGATGCCGGTAATCTTAAAACCATCTACCTTAATCGTTTCTCCATTCGCTAAAATCGTTAACCTAGGTTTTAACGCTGCAGGTAAAAGATCTGCAACAGCTTGTGGCACAATTATTTTTGTTCCATCAACCATTACCTTAGAAAGTGTGGCGGCATCCAAATGGTCTCCGTGAATGTCAGTTATCAAAATAATATTAGGTTTTGCTTCGCCAGCAAATTTTGCCTCGCCACCAACGGGGTCAATATAAAACTGGGTGCCAGCCCAAGAGAAAGATGCCGTTGCATGTTCAATAGGGTTTAATTTAAAATCTTTTGATTTTTTGGCGTTATCAACTACCTTAGATTTCACGGTTGCAAAACCATGCTCACCGCTACTAAAAAGCAATAAAGCACTTAATAAAAAAGAGGAATAAGTAAAATTTTTCATGTCTATTTATTTTATTTAACAGTTTGCTAACACAGCCCACAATTATTTGTTTTAACACCTAATTTATTAATAAGCCATGCCAATTGATAGGGTCTCATTTTTTAAGTTGAAAAATCAGCTCTTTTTACTTAAACTCATTACAATCAAACTCGTAAACAAAAAAAGCTACCATTTTCAGTTAGCTCAAATTCCCTTTTCTTTACATAGAGATTTAGCTCAAGGCTTAAAAAGCCTCACCTAAGGAGATATAAAATCCAGAGATTCTTTTCTCCCCAATAGGTTTTTCTCCCATAGCATAATCAACCCTTAAAGCCAAGCCTTTCTCTAAATCAAAAAATACCCTTCCCCCAATTCCATAGGTAGGTTTAAAGCTACTATCATTAAATCCGCCATTAGCATAAACCTTCCCTGCGCCTCCAAAAGCAACCACACCAAACCTGGGTACAGGCCTAAACCTAATTTCCGCTTGTGAGGTAATCAAATTCTCATCCCTAAATCGCCCGGCATAATAACCACGCATAAACTGATCATTACCTAACTGTCGGTAATTATAAAATGGAATAGGATTAGCACTATGTAAAGATTCAAAAGTAGCGTTCAATCCCAAATTAAATTGAGGGCTCAGCTTATAAAAGTTTCTTACATCTGCTGTCAATAAAGTACCTTTAAAATTAGGCGCACCAAAAAAATCAGGAGCAATGCTTAATTGAGTTTTAGCATATATTCCCTTAGAGGCATAGGTTACTTGATCTCGGGTATCATAAAATAAAGTTCCTTTAAGAAACAAAAATTGACCGCCATTTCTATCTACATAACTAGGGTTAGTGGTATAAATACCCCCAATTTCTCTATCGGCATAAACTAAATTTTCATATTCTATACCACCACCTAAATAAATTTGGTCAACAATCCTCTTTTCTACCTCAGCATTAAGCCTTAACCTTTTCAAGTTTAAACGGTCTTCGTCTACTAAACGAGTCTCATTACCAGTACCGTAAAAATTAAAAGGCTGATTATAGTATTTAGTCTCAATCACATAATGATACTCGTTTTTAGGCGACCAAACATCGGCTTTAAAGCTAAGTTCTAATTGTTTTTTAGTGCTAAAAGCGGATACGCCATATATTTGAGACGCTTTAGTTTCTCGATCTTTAAAATCAGTATAAAAAGAATATATGCCCGCCGCACCAAACTGAAAGCCTGCTTCTTGCGAAAACCCAAGGACAGGGACGGGTAAAAAGCTATTATGCCTGGTAGTATCGTTAGAAAATAACTTTTCTATAATCTTCTTTTGGGCAAATGCTCCAAATGGGATTATCAATATCAATAAAGGATAAAGGAATTTTTTCATGAAATTTATTTTGGTGTGCAAATTAAAACAAAAACAATTGATAAATATCAATCCTTTTCTTTCGATAAATCCTAAAATCCTATTTTTGAAAAAATTAAAGCACATCATGGATCAACAAAGAGGACCAATTTCACAATTTATAGAAAAAAATTACCTCCATTTTAATGCGGCTGCATTAATGGATGCAGCAAAAGGTTATGAAACTCATTTAGCAGAAGGTGGTAAAATGATGATCACCCTCGCAGGCGCTATGAGTACCGCAGAAATGGGCATCTCATTGGCAGAAATGATCAGACAAGATAAGGTGGCTATCATTTCTTGTACAGGCGCAAACTTAGAAGAAGACATCATGAACTTGGTGGCTCATTCTCATTATAAAAGAGTACCAAATTACCGCGATTTAAGCCCACAAGACGAGTGGGATTTATTAGAAAATCATTACAATAGGGTAACGGATACTTGTATTCCGGAAGAAGAAGCTTTTCGCCGCTTACAAAAACACATACAAAAAATCTGGATGGATGCAGAAGCAGCAAAAGAAAGATACTTCCCTCATGAGTTTATGTATAAAATGCTATTGAGTGGAGATTTAGAGCAATATTATGAGATTGACCCTAAAAATTCTTGGATGTTGGCAGCAGCAGAAAAAAACTTACCAATAGTAGTACCCGGATGGGAAGATTCTACCATGGGTAACATTTTCTCTTCTTATGTGATAAAAGGACAGCTAACCGCAACAACCGTAAAAGGAGGAATAGAATATATGGCTTGGCTGGCAGATTGGTATGTTAAAAATTCAGGAGGAAAAGGCATTGGTTTCTTTCAAATAGGTGGTGGCATTGCCGGCGATTTTCCAATATGTGTAGTGCCTATGTTGTATCAAGATATGGAGATGGAAAATATTCCATTTTGGAGCTACTTTTGCCAAATATCGGATTCTACAACTTCCTATGGCTCTTATTCTGGAGCAGTCCCTAACGAGAAGATAACTTGGGGTAAACTAGATGTAAATACACCAAAATTTATTGTAGAGTCAGATGCTACAATTGTAGCACCATTAATTTTTGCCTGGTTATTAAAGCAATAATCCACAAAAAGATATAAAAATAAAATGCAGGGCTTTTAATAAACCCTGCATTTTTTGTTTTACCATTAAAAAGGTAAAAATATTAGTTATTCTTTGTTTTGTAATCCGGTAAAGAATTTGCAAAAATAACAATACCAACTCCTGCTATAAACAAACCACCAAAGAAGTACATGGCCGCAGCATGTGTTCCGTTATTAGAATCAGAAGGATTAAAACCAACAGCAGGTGTTAAAACTACAGATCCTAATAGAATTAAAGCTCCAATAACAATAATGGCAATACCAAGTGTCTTTTTCATTTTATACATTTTTGAATGCTGCAAATATAATAAACTGTTTAAATTAATATCACAAATATTTTAAATAGGGCGTAACCCAATACTGCGTAAAGGGTCGCGTCATCCGCTATACTCCACAATGCCTATCGGCAGATGTGGGGTGCCGCTACTACCGCTTACGCAAAAAATCTCAACATAAAAATGATTCCCGTTTTATTTTTTTTGTAAAAAATCATAAATTTAAATCAGATCTAAATCTTCCTTTATTTGGTAAATAAAAATGCCTAAATCATACTATTAAACATTATTAAGCACCTTGTTTAGAATTATTCTAAATTGTTAATACAGGTCATGAATTTGTCAGCCCATCATTAAATAATTATACTTTTGTGCATCGGAAATGTGATTTAGGCAATGTCCATCACACATTTTTAAATCTTAATATTATAATTTAGTGTATAAGAAACTCAATATGAGAAACTTCTCATCTGACTTTAGAAGATTTTTAAGACCTTTTGCTATAGTTACCGCTATTGCATTAGGCGCTCTAGGTTCATCATTTGTTCAAACTGCCCCTGCAGATACTTCAAAAACTGCTGCTTCTGCTGTTGCGGGTGCTGCTGCAACAGCAGGAGCTACTCCTGCAGCAGGTGCTTCTACACCTTCTGGTGATCCAAAAGCTGGAGAAGCATTATTTAAGGCTAATTGCACTTCTTGCCATGCGCTTAATAAAAGAGTTTTAGGTCCACCTTTAGCCGGGGTAAATCAAAAATACAATGATCAGGCTTATTTAACCAAGTGGATAAAAAATTCTCCTGCTATGATTGCATCAGGAGATAAAAGATCTGTTGCTATTTATGAAGAGTATAACAAAGCAGCAATGTCTGTATTCCCTCAATTTAGTGATGGAGATATAGAAAATATTTTATCCTACATACAAGTAGAGGGAGATAAAAAACCTGATGTTGCGGCAGGTGCAGCAGGAGCTACTGGCGGTACTACAACGGCCGAATCAGGAGTAAGTGATTTTATGCTGATCGGTTTAATTGCTGTAGTTGTTATTGCATTCTTGGTAATTCTTGTATTAAACAGGGTTATTGGTACATTAGAACGCTTATTGTTGAAAAAAGGTACAGAAATTATCTTACCGGAGGTACAAGAAGATGAAGATGCAGAACCGAAAGACAGATTAGGAACCGTAAAAAAATTAGCCAAGAATAAAAAATTAGTAGGTTTTGTGGTAATAGCTATTATCATTACAATGGGTTCTTTTGGTTGGATGGGTTTATGGAATACAGGTGTACAACAAGGTTACCAACCTGTGCAACCTATTAAATTTTCACATCAATTACATGCGGGTACAAATCAGATACAATGTCAATATTGTCACTCAGGTGCTTGGAAATCTAAAAATGCTACCATCCCTTCTTTAAACATTTGTATGAACTGCCACAAGTATGTGCAAGCAACAGAGAAATACAATGGAGAAATTTCTCCAGAAATTTCTAAGATTTATGCAGCTTTAGATTATAGTCCAGAAACTCAAAAATATGGAGATAATCCTCGTCCAATAGAATGGGTTAGAATTCATAATTTGCCAGACTTGGCTTATTTTAATCACTCACAACACGTAAAAGTAGCTGGTATTCAATGTCAAAAATGTCATGGACCTATTCAAGAAATGCAAGAGGTTTATCAGTATTCTCCGCTTACTATGAAATGGTGTATCAATTGTCATAAACAAACTGAGGTAAATTCTAAAGGAAACCCTTATTATGACAAAGTGATTGCAGCACATGATAAAATTAAAAAAGGAGAAAAAGTTACTGCTGCCGTTTTAGGCGGTATCGAGTGTGGTAAATGTCATTATTAATAACTACAAACATTACAATCTTTATATAGCTTAAATGGAGAGCACAAAAAAATATTGGAAAGGTTTAGAGGAAGTTCAAAAGACTCCTGATTTCGTTGAAAAGAACAAACACGAATTTGCTGAACCACTTCCTGTAGAAGAATTATTAGAAGGTTCTGGTTTAAATGCACCAACACCTCGTAGAGATTTTCTTAAAGCAATGGGTTTTGGATTGGGTGCAGTAAGCTTAGCGGCTTGTAATGTTGCCCCAGTTGTTAAATCGGTTCCTTATTTGATCAAACCAGAAGAGGTTACACCAGGGATACCCAACTTTTATACTTCTAGTTACAAAGGCGGGAGTATTATGGTTAAAACTCGTGAAGGTCGCCCTATCAAAATAGAAGGTAATCCAAAATGTATCATCAATAATGGCGGTTTAAATGCCCAAGCTCAAGCTGCTGTTTTAGATTTATATGATATTTCAAAGTTAAAAGGCCCTGTTTTTAATGGGGTTGATAAATCTTGGGAAGAGATTGATAATCACGTTAAACAAGAACTAGCTAAAGTACAAGCTTCTGGTAAATCAATTGTTTTAGTAAGTAATACAGTTAATAGTCCATCAGCAAAAGCAGCCATTGCAGATTTTTCTATTGCTTATCCAGCAACTAAACATGTAATGGTAGATCCGGTTTCTTATTCTGGAATATTAAAAGCAAACCAAGCAAGTTTTGGCAAAGCTGTTTTACCTCAATACCGTTTTGATAAAGCAAATGTAATTGTAAGTTTTGGTGCAGATTTCCTAGGTTCATGGATTTCTCCAGTGCAATTTACAAAGCAATACGTTAAAAATAGAAACCTAGCTTCTTTAGAGGAAAAAAGAATGTCTCGTCATATCCAGTTTGAATCTGGTTTGAGTTTGACGGGTACCAAAGCCGATTCAAGGATAGCTATCAAATTATCTGAAGAAGGTCCAGCACTATTAAATTTATATGCAGCTATTACAGGCGCATCTAATGGAGGTGCATCGCTTTCAGCAAACAATGCAGCCGATGCGGCAGTAAAATTAGTAGCTAGAGAATTATTAGCAGCTAAAGGTGCCGCCTTGGTAGTTTCAGGATCTAATGATGTTGCAATTCAGAGTATAGTAAACTCAATCAACAGCGCTTTAGGTGCATACGGATCTACTATAGATTTAGATAATCCTTCTTATCAATATTTAGGAGATGATGCTGCTTTTGCAATGTTATTATCAGACATGAAAGCAGGAAAGGTAGGAGCAGTAATGTTTCTAAATTCTAATCCAGCTTACTTCTCTGCTGCAGCAAAGGATTTCGCAGAAGCTATAAAAAAAGTAAATCTTACCATTTCATTTGCTGATAGAATAGATGAAACAGCTTCGTTATGTCAAATTACGGCTCCGAATAGTAACTTCTTAGAAAGCTGGGGAGATGATAATGTAGTTGATGGTTATTATACCATCGTTCAACCTACAATTAATCCAATATACAACACACGTCAAGCTGAAATGAGCATGTTGAAATGGGCTAATAGTCCAGTTCAAGATTATTATACTTATGTAAGAGCAAATTGGGAGAAAACAGTTTTGGTTTCTGCTGGTTTAAAGTGGGATGATATTTTGCAACTAGGTTTTGTTACTATTGCAGCTAAGCCAATGGTTACTACACAAACTTCAGCTGATGTTTCTAATGCTGTTTCAACAATTATAAAACAAAGCAAATCACTAGAAAAAGATATTCAATTACAGGTTTATCAATCTGTAGCAGTAGGTTCTGGTGAGCAAGCAAACAATCCATTTTTGCAAGAAACTCCTGATCCGGTATCAAAAGTAACCTGGGATAATTATGTAGCTATTAATCCAAAATATGCTCAATCATTAGGATTGGCTCAGTATGACATTGTAACTGTTAAAGGCTCAAACTATTCAATTGATTTACCAATACTTCACCAACCTGGCCAAGCCCAAGGAACTGTTTCAGTTGCTTTAGGATATGGTAGAAAAAATGCTGGTAAAGTAGGTGATAATGTGGGTCAAAATGCCTATCCATTCTTAAGTTTGGTAAATGGTACGCTTCAAAATAACACTACCGTTACTTTAACTAAAACTGGTGGCTATGAAGAATTGGCGCAAACACAAACTCACCATACTTATGAAGGTAGAAGTATTATAAGAGAAGCTTCTTTTGCCGAATACAAAAAAGATCCAGCTCATGGGAGCGGAAATCATGGTAAAAAACATGAAACCCACGATCTTTGGAATAAATATGATCAACCAGGTCATAATTGGGTAATGGCAATTGATTTAAATGCTTGTACAGGTTGTGGAGCGTGTATTGTAGCTTGTAATGCAGAAAACAATGTTCCTGTTGTTGGAAAAGATGAAGTAAGACGTAGAAGGGAAATGCATTGGATGCGTATTGATAGATATTATACATTTGATGATGGTGGAAAGCAATTAACAGAAGAAGATGCTATCGCAGAAATGAATGGTAATATGGAAAATATTTCTGTAGTCCACCAACCAATGATGTGTCAACACTGTGAACATGCACCTTGTGAAACAGTTTGTCCGGTTTTAGCAACTGTACATTCAAATGAAGGTATCAATCATATGGCTTATAACCGTTGTGTTGGTACCAGGTATTGCGCAAATAACTGCCCATATAAAGTACGTCGTTTTAACTGGTTCAACTATTGGAACGATTCACGATTTGATAATTACCTTAACAATGAATTTACTCAATTAGTATTAAACCCAGATGTTACCACTCGCTCTCGTGGAGTAATGGAAAAATGCTCGATGTGTTTACAACGTATTCAAGCAGGTAAGTTAAAAGCTAAAATCGAGAAAAGAACTTTAGTAGACGGCGATGTGAAAATGGCTTGTCAACAAACTTGTTCTGCAAATGCAATTATATTTGGAGATGCAAATGACCCTAATTCTGAAGTTTCAAAAGCATTAACTAATGAAAGAACTTATTACGTTTTGGAAGAGATAAATGTTCAGTCTGGAGTTGGCTACACTACAAAAATTACAAATACAGGATTACAAGAAGCTTAATATATAAACATAATTTAAAATATGTCATCTCATAACGAATCAATATTAAGAGAACCATTAATTACAGGTAAAGACATTACGTACACAAAAATAACGGATGATGTTTTATGGCCGGTAGAAAACAAGCCTAATAGAGCTTGGTGGATTGGTTTTATAGTAGCTGCGATGGGCGCATGCCTTTGGCTATTTGCAGTAAGTTACACATTTTGGAATGGAATTGGATCTTGGGGATTGAACAAGACTGTTGGTTGGGCTTGGGATATTACAGGTTTCGTATGGTGGGTTGGTATTGGTCATGCCGGTACATTAATTTCAGCAGTATTATTATTATTCCGACAAAAATGGAGAAACTCAATTAATAGATCAGCAGAGGCGATGACTATTTTCGCTGTAATTTGTGCTGCTACGTACGTTGTATCTCATATGGGTCGCCCATGGTTAGCTTACTGGCCTTTGCCTTTACCAAATCAATTTGGTTCTTTATGGGTTAATTTTAACTCCCCATTAGTTTGGGACGTATTTGCAATTTCTACTTATTTTTCTGTTTCACTAGTTTTTTGGTACGTTGGTTTATTACCAGATATTGCAACTATTAGGGACAGAGCAACTGGTTTAAAAAGAAAAATCTATTCTATTCTTTCTTTCGGTTGGAATGGTTCTGTAAAATCTTGGCAAAGATTTGAAACAGTATCTTTAATATTAGCTGGCGTAGCTACACCTCTTGTTCTTTCAGTACATACTATTGTATCAATGGACTTTGCAACTTCTGTGATTCCTGGATGGCACACTACTATTTTTCCTCCATACTTTGTTGCAGGAGCTATATTTTCTGGGTTTGCAATGGTTCAAACCTTATTATTGGTAACAAGAAAAGTTTTAGGATTAGAGAACTATATCACCATGTTCCATATAGAATCAATGAATAAAATCATTGTTTTAACAGGTTCAATTGTTGGTGTAGCTTATTTAAGTGAATTCTTTGTAGCATGGTACTCTGGAGTAGAAGGAGAACAATATACTTTCATACATAGATTTACAGGTCCTTATTGGTGGGCAGGTTGTATGATGTATGGCTGTAATGTGGTAATGCCTCAGTTATTTTGGTTCAAAAAAATTAGAACTAACATAGCTATATCATGGTGTTTATCTATTGTTGTAAATATCGGTATGTGGTTTGAACGTTTTGTAATTATTGTTCTTTCATTACACAGGGATTATTTGCCATCTAGTTGGGCAATGTTTTATCCAACCTGGGTTGATATCTCAATTTTTATAGGATCTATTGGTGTATTCTTCACTTTATTTTTATTATTCATTAGGGTTTTGCCATCAGTTGCAATGGCTGAAGTTAGGTTATTACTTAAAACATCATCTGAGCAGGCCAAGAAGAAATTAATAGCACAAGGTGAAGTAAACAAAGAAGAGGTAGAATACTATGTAGAATCTTTAGATAGCTATGATACTGTAGAACAAGCAGATTACGTAAAATTATAACAATGAGCGACACTAAATATATTTTAGGCTTATTTGAAGATCCAGATGAAATGTTACATGGGATTGATAAGCTTCAAGAAAATAACATCGGTATTTATGATGTTTACACTCCCATGCCTATTCACGGTATCGAGAGCAAGTTAGGTGTTAAAAGAAGTAGACTTGATATCGTAGCATTTATTTGTGGCATCACTGGTACTTGTACTGGGTTCGGAATGATCTATTTTATGATGGCTGTAGATTGGCCTATGAATATTGGCGGTAAACCAAATTTTGCAATTCCAGATTTTATTCCAATTACTTTTGAATTAACAGTTCTTTTTTGCGCTTTTGGAATGGTTGCTGCATTTTTTTACAGAACACATTTATTTCCAGGAAGAACACCACGTGTAATGGAATTAAGAGCGAGTGCTGATAGATTTGTAATAGCAATAGATGCTAAAAAAGGTTTCGACAGCCAAAAAATTGATGATTTATTAAAAGAAGCGGGTGCTATTGAGATTAAGCACAACGATAGAAAATATGTTAGTTATGAATAAAACAAATATTTTAGGTTTAGCTATTATTACAATCGTAATTGCTACTATTTTAAGCTCTTGCCATGATAAACGCAGTAGAGGTTTAGAGTATGCCCCTAACATGTATTATCCAATAGCTTATAACCCAGATCAAAAAAATCCAAATTTCGAAAATGGAATTTCAGCTCAGGTACCACCTGCTGGAACTACTCCGATAGGATTTACAAGATTTGACGAATATCCAAATACAACAGAAGGATATATTGAAGCAAGTAATGGGATTACTAGCCCTCTTACAGTTACTAAAAAGAACTTAGTAGAAGGCCAGCAATTATACATCGCAATGTGCAGTCCTTGCCATGGTGTAAAAGGAATGGGAAACGGTCGTATTGTTGAGTTAGGAAAATACCCAGCACCACCATCATATTCTACAGGAAACTCATCTAGAGGTGGGGCAATGAAAGACTTAACAGACGGTAAAATATATCATACTATCCAGTACGGGTTAAATTTAATGGGATCTTATGCATCTCAACTTTCACCAGAAGAGAGGTGGAAAGTTATTATGTACGTTCATCAATTACAAAAACCACAATAATTGAATATCAAAAATATGGGAGCTCATCATCATTCATATAATTTATCAGAAACCTTTAACTTTAGTGGTAAAGTTAAAACACTAAGTATAATTGGTGTTATAGTTGGGATTATTGCTATAGCTTACGGTTTCTTAACCGGAAATAGCGAGAGAACTTTCCTAAACTTATTATTAATGAGTTATTATTTTACTTGTGTTTGCTCTGCCGGAGTATTCTTTTGTGCTATACAATTTGTAGCTCAAGCTGGATGGTCTGCATCTTTATTAAGAGTACCTCAAGCATTTGGGCGAGTTTTGCCAATAGCAAGTATTATATTAATTATAGTGGTTGCTTCTGGTTTATTTACTCATAATCTTTATCATTGGAATACCCCAGAAGGTTCAGAAGAATTCAGTTCTTCTAAATCTATTTATTTAAGTCCAATTTTTTTCTTAGTAAGAATTGTATTGTTTTTAGCAGCCTACAGCATTTTTGCAGGAATTTTAACAAAAGCTTCGGTAAATGAAGATTTGCATGGAGGATTAAATAGTTATAAAAAGAGCATTAAGTTTTCAGCAATCTTTTTAGTAATTTTTGGTTTCACTACTCCAATATGGGCTTTTGATACCATCATGTCTTTAGAGGCAGAATGGTTCTCAACAATGTTTGGTTGGTATAATTTCGCTGCAATGTGGGTTTCTGGTTTAGCGGCAATTACCATAACAGCCATTTTGCTGAAAAAAGCCGGATACTTAAGTTGGATAAATGAGAATCACTTCCACAATTTGGGTCAGTTTGTTTTTGGTTTCTCTATTTTCTGGACCTACATCTGGTTTGCACAATTTCTACTTATTTATTATGCCAATATACCAGAAGAAACTATTTACTTCTATAGAAGGTTAGAGGGATTTTACATGCCGTTGTTTTGGTTAAATTTAATTATCAATTTTTTATCACCAGTTTTAATTTTAATGTCAAGAGATGCTAAAAGAAAAACAAATATGTTATTATTTGTTTGTATAATATTACTATGCGGACACTGGTTAGATTATTACATGATGATTATGCCAGGAACATTAGGAGATGCAGCCGGTTTTGGGATTATAGAAATTGGTACTATAATAGGTTTTGTTGGATTATTTACTTTTTCAGTTTTAACTGCGGTAAGTAAAGTCCCATTAGCACCTAAAAATCATCCATTTTTGGAAGAAAGTTTAAATCATCAAATTTAATTTGAGACATTAAAAATGAAAATGTATAAGTTTTTAAATATGAAAAAAGTCTTCTCATTATTTGCACTACTGGCCTTAGCTTTTAACCAAGTTATAGCTCAAGATGCAGTAGCTGGTGCGGCAGAAGAAGTAAGTAAAACCGATGGTTTAGTGAAAATGGTGAGTTATTACCTTTTAATTTTTCTTTTACTTTGTGTTTTTATTGGTATTGTAGGTAAAATTCTTGCGGTATATGATCTAACAAAAAAGATACAAGGTAAAAAAGAAGGCATAAAATGGGATAATATTAACGGGCTTATCTTTGCGGTTTTTTTAGTGCTAGGTTTATATGGTGCCTACTGGTGTTACACAGTACAGGGTGCTCAGATACTGCCTGATGCTGCCTCAGAACATGGAGCAAAGATAGATTCTATGTTTAATATTACCTTGATCTTAACGACTATTGTTTTCGTAATTACCCATATTTTACTCTTTACTTTCGCCTATCGTTATAAATTCAGTAAAAAGAAAAAGGCATATTACTACCCTCATAACAATACTTTAGAAAAGTATTGGACGATAACACCTGCCATTGTTTTAACAGTTTTAGTATTGATGGGATTTTTTACTTGGAGAGGAATTACCAATATCTCTAAGAATGATATGGCTAATGCAATTCAAGTTGATGTAACAGCACATCAATTTGCATGGGATGTTCGCTATGCAGGAAATGATAACGTTGCTGGAAACAAAAGCTATAAACTTATTGGAAGCCTTAATGGCTTAAACAATTTAGGTTTAGATTTGTCTGATAAAAGAAATTATGATGATTTAAAGGTAACAGAAATTGTACTTCCAGTAAACAAATCAGTAAGGTTTACGTTAGGTTCTCAAGATGTTATTCATAGCTTTTATATGCCAGATTTTAGAGTTCAAATGAATTGTGTTCCAGGTATGGCAACTTTTTTTCAATTCACTCCTACAGTTACTACAGCAGAAATGCGTGAGAAAACTGGAGATGGAAAATATAACTATCAGTTGTATTGTGCAAAAATTTGTGGTGGTTCCCATTATAACATGAAATTTGCAGTTAAAGTTGTTTCACAAAAGGAATATAGTGAGTGGATTAAAGAGCAAAAACCTATCATTACAGATGGCATGAAAAAAGAATACCAATTAGCTATGAAGGATAATTTGTCAAAAGAAAATAAAATTGCATTAAATAATTAAGATTAAAACTGAAAGAGATTATGTCAACACTTGCAATTCCCAACTCAGCAACAATTCATCATCATGATGACCATGCCCACGAGCATCATAAAGAAACATTCTTAACTAAATACGTTTTTAGTCAAGATCATAAAATGATTGCCAAACAGTTTTTAATTACTGGGATCATTATGGGCGTTATCGCGATGACGCTATCAATACTTTTTAGAATTCAACTGGCTTACCCAGATCAAAGTTTTCCATTATTGGAGGTGCTATTAGGTAAATTTGCACCTGAAGGAAGATTAGATCCTAACTTTTATCTGTCATTAGTGACTATACATGGAACCATTATGGTATTCTTTGTATTAACTGCAGGTTTAAGTGGTACATTTTCTAACCTTTTAATTCCATTACAATTAGGGGCTAGAGATATGGCATCTCCATTTATGAACATGCTTTCATATTGGTTATTCTTTTCTGCCAGTGTTATTATGCTATCAACATTCTTTATAGAAACAGGACCTGCAGGAGCTGGATGGACAATTTATCCTCCTCTATCTGCTTTACCTAAGGCGATGCCTGGATCAGGTTTAGGAATGACACTTTGGTTAGTTTCAATGGTTTTATTTGTTGCTTCTTCTTTAATGGGAGGGATAAATTATGTTTCTACCATTTTAAATATGCGTACCAAAGGGATGGATTTATGGAAAATGCCATTAACAATTTGGGCTTTCTTTTTAACTGCTGTTTTAGGAATTTTATCTTTCCCTGTATTAGTAGCGGGTGTGGTATTGTTAATTTTCGATAGAAGTTTTGGAACGTCATTTTACTTATCAGACATATATATTGGCGGTCAAGCATTAGCAAATGAAGGTGGAAGTCCTATTTTATGGGAACACTTATTTTGGTTTCTAGGTCATCCAGAAGTTTACATTGTTATTATGCCAGCAATGGGTATTGCTTCCGAAGTAATGTCTGTAAATTCTAGAAAACCAATTTTCGGATACCATGCCATGGTTTATTCTTTAATAGGTATTACCGTGTTATCATTTATAGTATGGGGACATCATATGTTCGTAACAGGGATGAATCCATTCTTGGGCGGAGTTTTTATGATCACCACATTAATAATTGCGGTACCATCTGCGGTTAAAACCTTTAACTGGTTAGCTACCTTATGGAGAGGAAATATAAGATTTACTCCAGCAATGTTATTTGCAATCGGTTTAGTTTCTTTCTTTATCTCTGGAGGTTTAACAGGTATATGGTTAGGAAATGCTGCTTTGGATATTAACTTACATGATACTTATTTTGTAGTTGCTCACTTTCATTTGGTTATGGGTTCTGCTGCAATATTTGGAATGTTGGCAGGTATCTATCATTGGTATCCTAAAATGTTTGGAAGATTAATGAACGCAAAGCTTGGTTATTTACATTTTTGGTTAACATTTGCTTCTGCATACCTTGTTTTCTTCCCAATGCACTTTATGGGTTTAGATGGTGTGCCAAGAAGATACTATGCTTTTACAGAGTTTGAATCAATGCAAAAATGGTTATCAGTAAATGTATTCATTACATGGGCGGCTATTTTAGGTGCTGTTGCACAAGTTGCTTTTTTGTTTAACTTTTTCTATTCTATATTTTTTGGAGAAAAAGCAACTCAAAATCCTTGGGAAGCAAACACTTTAGAATGGACCACACCTGTTGAAAGAATTCATGGAAATTGGCCTGGCGAAATTCCAACTGTTTACAGATGGCCTTATGATTACAGTAAGCCTGGTCATGACGTTGATTTTATTACACAAAATACACCATTGTCTGAAACAATGAGCTCTAATCTTCCACATGATTTCGAAGGAAATGAAGAGGCAGAAAGAATTCAAGAACAGTGGAATATTGAACACAAAACAGTAGATAGCAGAGAAGAAGTAAAATAATTCTTTTTTTACATATTTTTTAATTGGGGTATCATACTATCAGGTAGATACCCCAATTTTATAAAGTACAAATGTATTCTAAAATAGAAAAATCTTTTTTAAGAGTAAATCTGATTACAATCATCTCATTATTTTTATTAATTTTTGCTGGGGGTGTGGTAAGGAGTTCTGGATCTGGAATGGGTTGTCCTGATTGGCCAAAATGTTTTGATTATTATATTCCTCCAACTGATGTTTCTTCGCTTCCTACAGATTATAAAGAAAAGTATGTAGCCCAAAGATTGTTAAAGAATGAGAAATTTGCAAGGCTTTTAGATAAATCTGGATACGCCGATTTAGCTAATAAGGTAAGAAAAGATAAAACCATAAATGTTCCTGAAGAATTTAATGCAGTTAAAACCTATACAGAGTATATAAATCGTTTAATTGGCGCTTTAACGGGAATCCTCTTACTTTTGACCTTTATTTTATCCGTAAAATTACTAAAAGTTAGAAAAAGAATTTTTTGGCTAAGTGGTGTCAATCTATTGTTAGTGTTGTTTCAAGCTTGGTTGGGCTCAATAGTGGTTTCAACTAATTTAATGGCTTGGGTAATAACCGTTCATATGTTAGTTGCAATTTTAATTCTAGCTATATCTATTTATACTTTTTTCGATATAAAGACTTTTAAAAATAATAACCTTATTAATGCTAAAGTTAGTTTAGGAATCAAAATATTAGCCTTAATACTCGTAATATTATCTATTGTTCAGATCACAATAGGTACAGAAGTTAGAGAAGAAGTAGATGCAGTCCAAACCCAATTTACTGAGTTAAGAAGGGGAGAATGGTTAAACGAAGTTGGAAGAGTTTTTACTCAACATAAAGAGTTAGCGATGTTGTTGATTTTTGCTAATGGATTGTTTTTCTTTCTACTAAAAAGGGGAAACAATTATAATGTCAAAACCGTTTTATATGGTAAGTACGTTATTTTTTTATTAGTGTTACAAATTATAACAGGCTTAATATTATCTAATTTTAGCTTAAGCCCGTGGGGGCAGGCGCCACATATTTTATTGGCAACTTTGATGTTTGGAGTACAATTTTATTTATCACTTATTTTATATAAAAAGCCTTTTTTAATTAATAGCAATTGAATACATTTTTAAAAGATTTTAAAAATTTAGTTAAACTAAGATTAACTTTTTTAGTAGTTTTTTCTGCTTCAATTTCATTTTTGATAGCTGAAGAAAGTCACATTACTATTAATTGGACAAATTGGATAAAATTAGTGATAGGCGGTTTTTTAGTGACTTCAGCTGCAAATGGTTTCAACGAAATTATCGAGAAGGATTTAGATAAATTGATGCAGAGAACTACAGATCGTCCGCTTCCTTCAGGAAGAATGACAACTGGTCAGGCTTTAGTTCTAAGCTTAATAATGGGGGTTTTTGGCACTTTTTTATTAGGAAGTTTAAATATATTAACTGGTTTGCTTTCTGTTTTCTCCATATTTTTTTATGCTTTTATTTATACTCCTTTAAAAAGAAAATCTCCAATAGCAGTTTTTGTTGGTGCAATTCCAGGAGCATTGCCTCCGCTAATTGGTTATGTTGCGGCACATGCATACATTGATAATATCGCTTTGATTTTATTTAGTATCCAATTTGTTTGGCAATTTCCCCATTTCTGGGCAATTGCATGGGTTTTAGATGATGATTATAAAAAAGCTGGTTTTAGATTGTTACCTACTACCAAAAGAGACAAAACAAGCGCAATAGTAACTTGGCTTTTTACATTAATATTAATACCAGTTAGTTTATTACCCACGTATTATGGTTTTGGTGGTAACGTAATAGCAATAGTTTCGGTAATCTTAGGTTTAGCTTTTTCTTATCAGGCTTTAGTATTAGTTAATAAATTAGATATTAAATCGGCAAGAAGCTTAATGTTTGGAAGCTTTTTATATTTGCCGATAGTTCAGTTAGTTTTATTGTTTAATTTAATATAAATAAAATGGTTTTAAATAAGGATATAGATAGATATAATCTTCAGCCAAAAAAATTTATTCTTTGGTTGTTTATTGTTTCATCTATTATATTTTTTGCTGGTTTAACCAGTGGTTTTATCGTTTATACTGGCGATGCCGGAAAAACATTAAATGTGCAATTGCCCAATGTTTTTATTTATAGTACTGCAGTTATAATTTTAAGTAGCCTTACTTTACACTGGTCCTTTTTGCAAGCCAAAAAATTAAGATTTACTCAACAAAGAATTGGTTTGTGGCTAACATTCATTTTAGGAGTAGTTTTTATTAGTTTACAGATTTATGGATGGACAGTTTGGACTAATTTAGGGGTGTTTTTCATCAATTCTAACGCTTCAATTAGTTTTGTTTACGCATTTACCTTCTTACATATTATACATATTATAGCAGGTTTAATCATCTTAATAACCGCATTAATAGGTAGTTATGGTAATTTGCCAAATGTTAAAAATACCTTCAGAATGGAAATTTCTTCTATTTTTTGGCATTTTGTAGATATTCTATGGATATATTTATACCTTTTCTTACTTTTGAACCAGTAAAATTTTACTTAGAATTTACAACTTTTAACATTTAATGGATACAATAGCAAAATTAGACGAAGTTAAAACCTCACCTTGGGCAGGTGGAAGGTCTCCATTTCAAGTGGAGTACGGAAAATTGATGATGTGGTTTTTCTTATTATCAGATGCTTTTACGTTTTCTGCATTTTTAATTTACTACGGAGCGCAACGCTTTAGTAAAATGACTTGGCCAGATCCAGACAAAGTTTTTCAGTCAATTCCCGGAATTACAGATACTGGAGCTCCACTAGTTTTTGTTGGTATCATGACATTTATTTTAATTGCCAGCTCTGTTACTATGGTATTAGCTGTTGAGGCAGGACATAGAAATTCAAAAAAAGAGGTAATATGGTGGATGGTTGCCACCATTATAGGCGGATTTATGTTCCTAGGCTGTCAGGCTTTAGAATGGTCTCATTTACACCATGAAGGTTTTTGGTGGGGTGCTATTCCAGGTCCTGAGGTACTAAAAGAACTTGGAGCGGATACAGTTAGTGCACATCAGTTTGCAAATCTTTTCTTTACTATCACTGGTTTTCATGGTTTTCACGTTTTTACAGGCGTTTTAATTAATGTCATCATTTTATTCATGACAATGGCTGGAGTATTTGAAAAGCGTGGTCATTATTTAATGATTGAAAAAGTAGGACTTTACTGGCACTTTGTAGATCTGGTTTGGGTATTTGTATTTACCTTCTTTTATTTAGTTTAATTTAATAAAATATTATAATGTCAGCAGAACATAGCAATTTAGAACATGCAGAACAGCATGAAACCATGTCTAAATCACAAATTTGGAAAGTGTTTTTTATACTTTTGGGAGTAACTGTTGTTGAATTTATTTTCGCACTAGCTATTCCGGATAGCATTATTCCACAGCATTTTAAAAATTTTGCATATATAATTTTAACCTTGGTTAAAGCATTTTATATTGTAGCGTTTTTTATGCATTTAAAATTTGAAAAGTACACAATGATTGTAGGAGTAACGCTTTCTTTTATCTTCATAATTTATTTTATTATTTTAATGCTTACTGAGGGTAATTATTTACACCAACACATGAATGTATAAAAATAAATTTCCGTTAGCTAAAATTTTAATCCTGGTAACCATATTGGCGGTTCCAGGATTTTTATATTATTTACTTCAGGAAAAAGGAAAGAATAGATACAAGCCCCTACCTATTTTTGGCCCAAAAGTAATAGCTTCCACCTTTCATACAAAACGAGGTGTAAAAATTCCTGATACTGTTTATCATCACATCCCTTCTCTAGTACTTTACTCATCAACAGGTGATTCATTAAACATTAACGATTTTAAAGGCAAACTCACGATTGTAAATTTTTTCTACAGTAACAACAAAGAAATTGTTCCTAAAATTAATGAAGGAATTTTAAGCTTGTACAATGAATATAAAGACAATAAGTTAATTAACTTTTTATCTATTTCTGTAGATCCTAAATATGATAGTATCCCCGTTTTGTTTCAATACGCTAAGAAGTTAAATGCTAAAAAAGGTAAATGGGAAATCACAACTTCTGATACAACTAAATTATACCCTATTATTAGAAATCAATTTTTTGTGAATGTATTAAAAGATCCTCAAAACCAGTCCAGGTTTATTTTTAGCGATAAACTTATTCTTTTAGATGCCGAACAAAGAATAAGAGGATATTACAACGCAACTTCATACAATGAAATAAAACGACTAAGTGATGAAACTAAGGTGATGATTACTGAAGAATTAAGGAAAATTAAAGTCGAATAATAAAACCTTAATGTTTTTTAAATGTTTAACAAACAATGAGCGATAAATTTATTTTTAGATTGATAATGGGTGTATCAATCTTTGTTTTTTTAGTAGTAGTTATTTTAAATCGAAAAATTATTCCTGTAACTATAGATATACCAAGGTTTGTTTATTTTTTGCCAAAACTAAATGCCATTATAAATGGTACTTGTAGTGTTTTGTTATTAATCTCTTTGTATTTCATTAAGAATAAAAATATTACTGCTCATAAAAGAACTAATATCATCACTTTTATGTTATCGTCTTTATTCCTGGTTTCCTACATCATGTTTCATTATTTTGCACCAGAAACTAAGTTTGGAGATTTAAATAACGATGGAGTCTTAAATCCCCAAGAAATAATAGCCTCTGGTAACTTAAGGTATGTTTATTATGTTATTTTAATTACACATATAGTTTTGGCTGCTGGTGTTTTACCGTTAATTTTGTTAAGTTTTTTTAGAGGGTTAAAAATGCAAGTAGATAAACACAAAAAGCTGGTAAGATGGACTTTTCCAATTTGGCTTTATGTAACAGTTACAGGCGTGGTAGTTTATATAATGATTTCACCATATTATAATTTTTAATTAATATCAATATGAAAATTCTAAAATTTTTAAGTATCCTTTTTTTTATTGGAGGATTAATTTTAATAAGTAATAGTTCTTTTGCTCAATGTGCTATGTGCCAAGCAACTGTAGAATCTAACTTAAAAGGAGGCGGCACAGCTGCTGCAGGTTTAAATAAAGGTATTATGTACTTATTAGCCGCTCCATACGTTGTTGTTAGTGGAATTGGCTTGCTTTGGTATAAAAAATATCGTAAAAAGGATGTAGCCATAGATATTAAAGAACAAAAAATTAACTTAAATTAATTCATTTTCCCAATCATCAATCATGATTGGGTTTTTTATATCAAGCTATGGCAAAAACACCTCAACTAGAAGCAATACTTCATGCCAAATGCCCAAGATGCAGAAGGGGAGAGATGTTTAAAACCAGTATGTATGGATTCAAATCTCAAAAAATGTACGATAATTGCCCAAAATGTAATCTTCGATATGAGGTTGAACCTGGATATTTTTACGCGGCCATGTATGTAGGGTATGCTTTTAATGTGGCATTGGCGGTAACTGTTGGTATGGTTACATATCTAATTACTGGAGAGCAAGAATCACCTTGGATATATGTTATTACCATATTTTTATTCTCTTTAATATTGGCGCCACTTAATTTCAGGTACTCAAGGGTAATATTATTATATTGGCTTTCGCCGAAGATAAATTACGTTGCACATTATGATCATGATTAATAAAAATACTTTTCATTTTTTGAAAGATTTAATTGCCAATAACGATAGAGATTGGTTTCAAGAAAATAAAGAGAGGTATGAAGATGCCAGGCAAAATGTGGAAGAGTTTGCTGATGAAATCTTAAAAGAGATAAAAAAAGCAGACCCTAGTATTCCATCTGATTTTTCTGGTAAAAAATCTATGATGCGGATTTACAGAGACGTAAGATTTAGTAAGAACAAATTACCTTACAAAAATAATTTCGGTATTGGTATTTCTTCTGCTGGTAAAGGCGGAGACACCCCAGGTTATTATATTCAAATACAGCCAGGAGAAAGTTTTATTGCGGGTGGATATTGGATGCCTCAGGCAGACCATCTAAAAGCTATTAGACAAGAAATTGATTACAATACCCAAGAACTGTTAAATATAATTGAGTCAAAAAAGTTTATTGCTCACTTTGGCGGTTTAAGTCAAGAAGACAAACTAAAAACAACACCTAAAGGTTATGATGCTGAGCATGAGCATATAGAATTATTGAGATTAAAAAGCTTTACAGTTTCTGAAAAAATAAAAGATAGTGAATTAAATTCCTCTAACTCTGTTGAAACTATTGTTGAGTCTTTAAAACTGATCAATCCTCTTACCATATTTTTAAAACAGGCAATCGGAAATATTTAATTTTGTCAAAACTAAAAGAGAAATGAAAAAATCAATATTTACAGCCATAGTCATACTTTTGTTCTTAAGTTCTTGTGTGGTTTTATCTAAAAAGAAATATGAAAAACTAGTTGCCCAAAAAGATTCTCTAAATAGAGGATGGGATGCGGAGCAGATTATGACTACTTCTTTAAACGATCAGATTAAATCTTTACAAAAAGACACTTCAGATTTAAAAGCGAAAATTTCAGATTATCAATCTCAATTAGAGGGTTTAAATGCCAATTATGCAACATTGAGAAATAATACCTCCTCAGAAATCACCAAGCTTTCTGGTGATTTGCAAAAAAGAGAAGCAAGGTTAAAAGAAGTTGAAGAAATCTTAAAAAAACGAGATGAAGCAACAAATGCATTAAAAGAAAAATTGCAAAAAGCGCTTTTAGGGTTTCAGCAAAATGGTTTAACTGTTGAAATAAAAAATGGTAAAGTATATGTTTCCTTAACAGATAAACTGCTTTTTAGCACTGGTTCAATAATAATTGATGATAAAGGCAAACAAGCTTTACAAGAATTAGCTAAAGTTTTAAACACCCAGCCAGAAATTAATATCGCCGTAGAAGGCCATACTGACAATCAGAAAGTAGGTAATTTAGGTCAGATTAAAGATAACTGGGATTTGAGCGTTTTAAGGGCAACCTCTGTTGTGCGCTACCTTACAGAATTGCAAAACATTAGTCCAGAAAGATTAACAGCTACAGGAAAAGGTCAATATCAACCAATTGGACTAACCAATACGCCAGAAGATAGAAGCAGAAATAGAAGGATAGAAATTGTGCTATCACCAAAATTAGACGAACTATACAACCTAATAAAGTAAAATTGGATTAAAATAAAAATAAAAAATCCGAGACAAAATCTCGGATTTTTTATTTTATAAATTTTTAGCATTAAAACCGATCGTAGAGAAATTTAACTTTTTAGAAATCAAAATCTAAATGACAATTTAATGTTTAACTTATTTTAAGAACTCCTAAACAAAACAAATCATTTAATCGTTAACAAGTCAATGAATCAAAAACAAAAAGTTGCGGTATATCGCAAAGAGCATTTTAACGCTGCACACAGGTTAAATAATCCAAATTGGAGTGATGAACGCAATCAATCTGTTTATGGAAAATGCAATAACCCCAACTATCATGGTCATAACTATGATTTGATAGTGAAAGTAAGTGGTTTTGTTGATGAAGAAGTTGGGTACTTGATGGATATGAAAATATTATCAGACCTTATAAAAGAAAAAATACTAGATAGGTTTGATCACATGAACCTCAATCTAGATGTAGAAGAATTTAAAAAACTAAATCCAACTGCCGAAAACATTGCAATGGTAATCTATGATCAATTAAGATTAGAGATAAGTACAGATTTAGACTTAAAGATAACTTTATTTGAAACTGAAAGAAACTATGTTGAATACCCCGCTTAACACTTATCCGCAAGAGGATATTTTAATTGACGCTATTGGTGACGACCATGTTGGTACTGCTTATGACACCCCTTTAAGGGAAGACGCATTTAAATTAGATGATGCTACAAAAATTGAAATGATAGAAAAACATTTCAAAAGCATTATGGAAATTATGGGTTTAGATTTAACTGATGATAGTTTAAGAGGCACTCCAAAAAGAGTGGCCAAAATGTATATCAAAGAAATTTTTAGCGGTTTAAATCCCGCTAATAAGCCAGAGGTTAGGTTGTTTGATAATAAATATCAATACAACCAAATGTTAGTAGAAAAAAATATTACTCTTTTTAGCAATTGCGAGCATCATTTTGTACCAATTATTGGAAAGGCACATGTTGCTTATATTAGTAGCGGTAAAGTGATAGGCTTATCTAAATTAAATAGAATTGTACAATACTATTCTCAAAGACCTCAAGTACAAGAACGTTTAAATATTCAGATAGCTAACGAATTAAAAAAAGTTTTAGATACTGAAGATGTTGCAGTGGTAATAGAAGCAGATCATTTATGTGTTTCTTCTAGAGGAATTAGAGATACGGGAAGCTCAACAGTTACTGCAGAGTATGGCGGAAAATTTTTAGAACATGAAACTCGTAACGAATTTTTAAAATACATATCATGAATTATTTACTTATAGGTGGAAGCTCTGGTATTGGGTTAGAATTAGTAAAAAAACTTTTAAAAGAAGGGAATGATGTTTATGCAGCATCACGCCATAAAGGAGATTTACCTAATGAAGCTAAATTTATCGAATTAGATGTTTTGGGTAGTTTTGACGATTTAAAATCGGCTTTGCCAGAAACTATTGATGGATTAGCATATTGCCCAGGGACTATCAATTTAAAGCCATTTGCGAGGTTAAAAGAAGAAGACTTTTTAAACGATTATAGAATAAACGTTTTAGGAGCTGTTAAAGTGATTCAAGCGGTTACTAATAATTTAAAAAATTCTGTAAGTGCATCTATCGTTTTATTTAGCACAGTTGCGGTACAACAAGGGATGGGTTTCCATGCCAGTATTGCATCAGCAAAAGGCGCAATTGAAGGGTTAACAAAATCTTTAGCTGCAGAGTTTGTGGGTATGAAAATTAGAGTAAATGCTTTAGCTCCATCATTAACTGCAACGCCATTAGCAAATCAATTAATTTCAACTCCAGAACGTAAAGAAGCATCAGATAAAAGGCATCCTTTAGGCAGAATTGGTACTGCGGAAGAACTTGCAGATGCCGCTTTTTTCTTAATTTCGCCTCAAAGCTCTTGGATAACAGGACAAATTTTGGGAATAGATGGCGGTATGTCATCAATCAAGAATTTATAAATGAGAAAAATTGACTCATCAGAAATTTTGCAAATGGAACAACGTTTCCGCACTACTTTAATCAATAGTATTTCGGGTTTCAAAAGTTTGCAAATGGTGGGTACCATCAATAATGAAGGAAATACCAATTTAGCCCTGTTTAGTTCAATTTTTCATGTGGGGGCAAATCCACCCTACTTAGGTATGGTGGTAAGGCCAGATGGTAACGAACATGAAACCATACAAAACATCATGTTAAACAATGTTTATTCACTTAACAATGTAATCAGTAATAACTATAAAGAAGCACATCAAACCAGTGCAAGATATGTTGCTGGCGAATCGGAATTTGCAACTTGTGGTTTTACTGAAGAATATATTGATGGTTTTGAAGCTCCTTTTGTAAAAGAATCTAATGTAAAAATTGGTCTCGAGTTTAAAGAATATTTACCTTTTCTATTAAATAAAACAAAAATCGTTATTGGAGAGATTAAACATATTTTAATTGATGATCATTTAATTGGCACAGACGGTTTTGTAGATTTGAATCAGGCAAATTCAGTAACTTCAATAGGTTTAGATGCCTATTACACTACAAACCCGTTGGCTAGGTTAAGTTATGCAAAACCAGGAAAACAAGTGGAAGAGCTAAGCGTTAATAATAAAGAACATTAAATAAAAAAGTATTTGGGTGTTCGGGCGGGCTATTCTCTACAATCTTTTTTGCGAAAAACAAAAAAGGATTTTTGTTGCTATCCCTAACGCAAAAAACAAAACAAAAAATTATGATCGTTCTTCAGACTTTTAAATTTTTTTATAGCAATATAACTATCGACTTTGGTCTTTAGACTTAAAACTTTCTAATTAAACTTAATTAAAATGGCAACTAAACAAAAAATACAAAACGACTACATTAATCATGTATTAACAGAGGGTAAAAAGCCAGCTACAGTATTTGCGTTTGCAAAAAAAAACAAGTTTCAGGAAGAAGAGTTTTATAAACACTTTGGCTCTTTTGATAGTATTGATGGAGAAATTTGGGCAGATTTATTTAGAGAAACCATAAAAGAAGTAAAATCTCAGGAAGTTTGGGAAACCTATTCTGCAAGAGAAAAAGCACTTTCTTTTTTTTACAGCTTTTTTGAACTTTTAAAGAGTAAAAGAAGCTATGTAAATTACAGTACAGAAAATTTCAAAAAAGGATTACAAACTCCAATGCAATTAAAATCAAGCAAAATTGTTTTTGAAGAATTTAGTCATGATTTAATAGAGCAAGGATTAGAAACAGGAGAAATTGCCGATAGAAAATTTTTGACAGATAAATACAAAGATGCACTGTGGATTCAATTGATGTTTGTACTAAAATTCTGGCTTAAAGATTATTCAGCAAACTTCGAAAAAACAGATGAAGCTATTGAAAGAGGCATAAATGTAACTTTTGATTTACTACACACCACACCATTAGATAGTATTTTAGAATACGGCAAATTCTTGTTTCAAAATTCAGGTTTTAAGATGAATTTTTAAATATTATCAAGATATAAGTACAAATAATAAGGCTTAAAACCTACAACTAATCACCTGCTAC
Source organism: Sphingobacteriales bacterium (assembly GCA_038237895.1). Classification (GTDB taxonomy): domain Bacteria; phylum Bacteroidota; class Bacteroidia; order Sphingobacteriales; family Sphingobacteriaceae; genus Pseudopedobacter. The sequence goes on from JBBRYE010000004.1 coordinate 43,274, forward strand.
CTAATTAAAAAATGAAAGAACAAAATAGTATACCAGCCAGTAAAGTAGCCCGTTCTGCAAAATTTGTAGGCACAGGTTTTAAAATTGGTGGTAATTATATTAAACATTATTCAAAAAAATTATTCAATCCAGAACTCACAAGAGACGAATTGAATGAGGATAATGCCACTGATATTTACAGTTCTTTGAGCGAATTAAAAGGTAGTGCTTTAAAAGTTGCTCAAATGTTAAGCATGGATAAAAACATCCTTCCAAAAGCTTATGTTGATAAATTTTCATTATCGCAATATAGTGCACCACCTTTAAGCGGGCCACTTATTATGCAAACATTCAAAAAACATTTTGGTAAAACCCCAGATAAAATTTTTGATAAATTTGATTTAAAATCTACCAACGCGGCTTCAATTGGCCAAGTACATAAAGCCGAATTAAATGGAGAAAAGTTAGCGGTTAAAATCCAATATCCAGGTGTTGGTAATTCTATTTCATCAGATTTGAAACTGATTAAACCATTTGCATTTCGCTTATTAGGGATGAGTGAAAAAGAACTGGATATCTACATGAAAGAAGTAGAAGAACGTTTAGTAGAAGAAACAGATTACGAATTAGAAGTAGTTAATTCTTTAAGTATATCCAAAGCTTGCGCACATTTGCCTAATATTGTTTTTCCTACTTATTATAAAGAACTTTCTGGTCCACGTATCATAACCATGAGTTGGATAGAAGGACAACATTTAAAAGAATTTTTAGCTACCAACCCTTCACAAGAATTAAAAAATAAAATAGGACAAGCACTTTGGGATTTTTATAATTTCCAACAGCATGAGTTAAGAGCCGTTCATGCGGATCCACATCCCGGAAATTTTTTGATAACACCAAATGGTAACTTAGGAATTATAGATTTTGGTTGCATTAAAACACTTCCTGATGATTTTTATTATCCGTTTTTCTCTACCACTTCTACAAATTTATTAGACAATAAAGAAGAAACCATAAAAGCTTTTAGAGCCCTAGAAATGGTTTTGCCAAAAGATAATCCTCAACAGGTAGAGTTTTATTATCAAGCATACAAAGAAATGATTACACTTTTTGCACAACCTTACATGAGTGGAGAATTTGATTTCAGCCAAACTGCTTTTTTCGATTCCTTATATGGTTTTGGAGAAAAAATTGCTAAAATGCCAGAATTTAAACAGGCTAGGGGTGTAAAGCATTTTATATATGTTAACCGTACTAATTTTGGCTTGTATAATATTCTAAACGAACTAGGTGCAAAAGTGAAAACTGATACTTACAAGCCTCATGTTAAATTAGAATTTTAATTTTCTGCTATTATTTTCAATCTCTTCTAAACAAATCTTTGTAATTCAATTATAAATTTCCTTTTACTATTGTTAGTTTAGGGCATAATTTTATAATAATGAAAACAATAGATGATATAAATTTTTCGGGTAAAAAAGCTTTAATCAGGGTAGATTTTAACGTCCCTTTAGATGATGCTTTTAATATTACGGATGATAAGAGAATGACGGCAGCTATGCCAACCGTTAAAAAAATATTAAAAGATGGTGGAAGTATCATCTTGATGTCTCATTTAGGTCGCCCTAAAGATGGACCAACTGATAAGTATTCCTTAAAACATATTGTTCCTCATTTATCAGAACTATTGGGAACTGAAGTAGATTTTGCGGATGATTGTATCGGTACTGAAGCACAAGAAAAAGCAAAAAACCTAAAAATAGGAGGCGTTTTATTATTAGAAAATCTTCGTTTTTATAAAGAGGAAGAAAAAGGTGATGAAGCTTTTGCCGAAAAGTTATCTAAACTAGGAGATGTTTATGTAAATGATGCTTTTGGTACTGCTCATAGAGCACATGCTTCAACAGCTATTATTGCCAAGTTTTTTCCTGATGCAAAATATTTCGGTTACCTAATGGGCGCAGAGTTGGCTAATGCAGAAAAAGTATTAAACGATCCAAAACGACCTTTTACCGCAATTATGGGTGGTGCAAAAGTTTCTGATAAAATTTTATTAATTGAGAAATTATTGGATAAAGTAGATAATCTGTTAATTGGCGGTGGTATGACTTATACTTTTGTGAAAGCAAATGGCGGAAGTGTTGGTAAATCTTTAGTAGAGGAAGATAAACTAGAATTAGCCAAAGAGTTGATTAGGAAAGCGAATGAAAAGGGTGTGAAATTAATTATTCCATCAGATTCAGTAATTGCGGATTCTTTTTCTAACGACGCAGAAACCGGAAATGCTTACAATGATCATATTAAAGATAGTTGGATGGGATTAGATATTGGCGATGATACGATTGAGAAGTTCTCTGAAATCATCAAAAAATCTAAGACTATTTTATGGAACGGTCCGATGGGTGTTTTTGAAATGTCTAAATTTGAAAATGGCACAAAGCAAGTTGCACATGCAGTTGTAGAAGCTACAGAAAATGGAGCTTTTTCTTTAATAGGTGGGGGAGATTCTGCCGCGGCAGTTGCTAAATTTGGATATGAAAATCAAGTAAGTTATGTATCTACCGGCGGTGGTGCATTATTAGAATATATGGAAGGTAAAGAATTACCAGGCGTTAAGGCTATAATGGACTAATATTTTCAAATAAAATTTTAATAGAAGCGATGGGATTATTTTCTATCGCTTTTTTTATGATTAAAGGTGTTAGTAAACTTTATTATATTTGTACAAAGCATATAATATACAGGCGGCATAATATCAGAAAAATGACAACAATAACTTTAAAAATAAACGAACGCAGTAATTACGGAAAGGCGCTTTTAGAGCTTATAAAAGTAAGCATCGAAGAAAAGAAAGTTAAACAGGTTATTGATGAGGAAAGCCCATATAATCCTGAGTTTGTGAAGATGATTAAAAAATCAGCTGCTAGCAAAGAGCGTTTTGAGGTTGATCCGAATGATATATGGGGAAGTTTAGGGTTACGCTAACCTTAGAAGCTAAAAAGCATGTTGCCAAGCATTTCAAGTCTGGTAATAATGCTATAATTAAAAAGATTGAAATAATCTTAATAGAACTTTCTGAACATCCATCTACTGGAATTGGGCAACCCGAACAACTAAAACACAATCTTCAAGGTTTTTGGTCTCGACGAATCAATCAAAAACATCGAATGGTTTATTCAATAGACAATAATACAGTTGTAGTTGAAGTAATTTCTGCAATAGATCATTACAACGATAAATAATATTTAATAAAAGATTTACCAGCGATAATAAATTTTATCGCTGTTTTTTTATGCCATTTTATTTGAAACAACCAATCTTTAATCAATCAAAAAAACTATTAAAAAATCAATTTGTAAAGCAAAAAATCTTTTCTCTCCCACAATTTTAACTAATATCTAAATCATCAAGCTAAAATTCCCACCCAAGTCTTATTAACTTCCATTCCTTTGTTTTTCAAATGCTTATCAGCTAAATATTCTACCAAAACAAGTAAAAATTTTATTAACTGCTTCAGAAAATCGTCTTTTAAAGCCAAATAAAACCCTTTAAGTCTGTTGAAAACTTTTTGTGGGGTAAAGTGGGAAAAAGTGGTAACTATCATTACTTTTACATTATAATAATGTTCTAGTTTAAACTATGTCCCACTTAATTGGAGAATTTGATTGCAAACTCGACGCGAAAGGCCGCCTAATGGTTCCTTCCGGTTTAAAAAAGCAATTGCCATCAGTTGATGTAGAGGGTCTAGTAATTAACCGTGGATTTGAAAAACATTTAACTATTTATTCCAAGGCAGAGTGGGATAAAATTTCAGAAGAACTCGCTCAACTCAACCCTTACGAAAAGAAGAACCGTGAATTCATCAGATATTTCACCCGTGGATCATCAGAATTAAGTTTAGATGCATCTGGAAGAGTTCTTTTACCAAAAGCATTACTAGAATATGCAGAAATAGGAAGCGAAGTGGTTCTTTCTTGTCAGTTTAATAAAATTGAAGTTTGGGCTAAAGAGGCTTACGAATTACAAATGGATGATGAGCCAGAAAATTTTGCAAATCTTGCGGAAGAGGTTATGGGCAGCAAAGGAAGGAGCATAAATGGAGAATAGTTACCATATTCCTGTAATGCTGAAAGAATGTATTGATGCATTGGCAATCAAGCCTGATGGAATTTATGTTGATGTAACCTTCGGCGGTGGCGGACATTCTAGAGAAATTATAAAAAATTTAGATGAAGATGGAGTTTTAGTTGGTTTTGACCAAGATACTGATGCTAAGAAAAATCAAATTGATGATGAACGTTTTGTTTTTATAGATCAAAATTTTAGGTTTTTAAAGAATAATTTAAGAGCTCATGATTTAATCCCGGTAGATGGAATTTTAGCTGATCTAGGAGTTTCATCACATCAGTTTGATGTGCCTGAACGCGGTTTTTCTACTCGTTTTGATGCAGACTTGGATATGAGAATGGATCAAAATGGTGATTTAACTGCGCAAAAGGTAGTAAATGAATATCCTGAAGAACAACTTCATAAAATATTTGGCATTTATGGAGAAATACAAAATGCCAAAACTTTGGCAAAAACGATTGTAACTGCAAGGTTAAATCAGCCAATACTAACCATTGCAAATTTAAAATCGGCTATTGCCAATAATATTCCTAAAGGGAAAGAGAATAAATATTTAGCTCAGGTTTTCCAAGCTTTAAGAATAGAAGTTAACCAGGAAATGGAAGCACTAAAAGAATTTTTAGAGCAAACTTTAGATGTTTTGGCACAAGGTGGAAGATTAGTCATTATGTCTTATCATTCTTTAGAAGATAGATTGGTTAAAAATTTTTTAGCAAAAGGGAAATTTTCTGGTTCGGTAGAAAAAGATTTTTTCGGTCATGAAATTAAGCCTTTCGATTTGGTAGTGAAAAAATCAATTACTGCCTCAGAAGAGGAAATTAAATTAAATAATAGAGCAAGAAGTGCAAGATTAAGAATAGCAGTAAAAAGATGACAAATAGGCTAAGATCTGAAATAGAAGAGGAAGAGCGGGAGTTAGAAGAACCTAAGCTAAAGGCACAAAAACCTAAAGTTGTAAAACAGCAATCTAACAATGCACTTACTGATTTTTTTAGAGGGGCTGTATCAAAAGAAGCAGCAACAGAAGCTTTACCATTTGTACTTTTTCTTTCCTTATTAGGGATGATTTATATAGGAAACCGTCATAGTGCTGAAAATAATATCAGAAAAATAGAAGGTTTAAAAAAAGAAGTAAAAGAATTAAGCTGGGATTTTAAGACGTTAAAAGCAGATTTAATGTTTAAAAGTCGCCAAACTGAAGTGATAAAACAAGTTGATTCTCTTTTGGGATTAAAAGTATCAGTACAACCACCAATAAAATTAAACGCAAACTAAAATGAATATCAGAACAAACATATTGCTTAGAGTATATGCGGCCTTCGGTCTCATTATCTTGTTTGCAGTTGCTGTTTTGGTAAAAATGGCTCATGTGCAATTGGTACAAGGTGATAAGTATAGAGCTATGGCTGATAGTTTAAGTACAAAATATGCAAATGTTGAAGCCGCAAGAGGAAATATCTATTCTATAGATGGCAGTTTATTAGCCACTTCAGTTCCAGAATATGATATCAGAATGGATTTATTAGCAGGAGGAATTGAAGAAGACCAAATTTTTTATTCAAAAATTGATTCATTAGCAAGCAATCTGTCTACATATTTTAAAGATAAATCTGAAAATGAATATTCTAGGGCTTTAAGAAACGCCAGGAAAGATAAAGAAAGGTACTTTTTATTAAAAAGGAATATCACTTATCAAGATTTAAAAGCATTAAAATCTTTTCCGATTTTCAATTTAGGAAGATATAAAGGAGGAATGATAGCTGTTCAGGAAAATAAAAGAATTTTACCTTTTAGGGATTTAGCTTATCGTACAATTGGATATTACAATGCAAACTCTAAAGCAGCAGTTGGCTTAGAAGGTGCTTATGGTGATTATATTAATGGCGAGACTGGAAAAAGGTTAGTGCAAAGAATTGCAGGCGGTGTTTGGATGCCTGTAAATGATGATGCAGAAATAGCACCAAAAGATGGGGCCGATGTTATTTCTACCATTGATGTTAATATGCAAGATTTAGCTCAAAATGCTTTAAAAAAGCAATTGATAAAATCGGCAGCAGATTTTGGTTGTGTCATTGTAATGGAGGTTAAAACGGGTGAAATTAAGGCTATTTCTAACTTTACAAAAGTAGGTGAGGATGATTACAAAGAAACTTTTAATTATGCGATAGCCCAAAGTGCCGAGCCAGGCTCTACTTTTAAATTAGCCTCTTATTTAGTTGCAATTGAAGATGGCAAGTTTGGTTTAAACGATATGATGGATACTCAAGGAGGTACATTTAAAGTTTATAATCACACCATCAGAGATCATGAAAATGAAGGTGTAATCCCAATGAAAGTTGCTTTTGAAAAATCTTCTAACGTTGCAATAGTTAAAGAAATTTACAGTCACTACAAGGATAATCCCAATGCGTTTACAAGCAAACTAAAAGATTTGCATTTAGGCGAAAAACTAGGACTACAAATACCAGGCGAAGGAACTCCATTAATTAAAACACCAAAAAGTAAATCATGGAGCGGTTTAACCTTGCCTCAAATGGCTTATGGTTATGAGTTAAAAATAACTCCAATGCAGCTTTTAACCTTGTATAATGCGGTGGCAAATGATGGAAAAATGATTGCACCATTATTTGTTCATGAAATTAGAAGATTAGGAAATACTGTCGAACTTTTTAAAGCAAGAGTAATAAAAGAAAAAATATGTTCTGATAAAACTTTAAACTTATTAAAGGAAATGTTAGAAGGTGTAGTTACCGAAGGAACTGCGAAGGAAATTGCAAGCCCAATTTATAAAATCGCAGGTAAAACAGGTACTGCCCAAGTTGCCGACGGGGCAAATGGTTATAAAGGAAACAGAAAATATCAAGCTTCTTTCTCAGGATATTTTCCTGCTGATAATCCTAAATATTCTATGATTGTGGTGGTTCATAATCCAACAAAAGGGTCTTATTACGCTGCCTCGGTTGCTGGCCCTGTTTTTAGAGAGATTGCTGATGTAGTAATTGGAAGTGATTTAGAGTTGGATAACAACCACAAATTACCTCAACTGGTTGGTAATACAAAGTTACCATCAGTAAAACAAGGTTATAAAAAATCATCACAATCCGTTTATAAATCCTTTGGGATTAAAACATTATTAGCTTCTGTAAATGAAAACGAAATAGGAATTGACACCAACAACGGTATCGCTTATAAAGAAGTAAAAATGAACAAAGGTTTGGTGCCAAATGTAAGTGGAATGGGTTTGAAGGATGCACTTTTTGTATTAGGTAATTCTGGCTTAAAGCCGATTGTTAAAGGTCAGGGAGAAGTTGTAACTCAATCTTTGGCGGCTGGAACACCAATTTATAAGGGAACAAGAATTTTAATCGAATTAGAATAAGTGGCAATATTAAAAGACATATTATATCAGGTTTCTTTAGAACAAGTTGTTGGCACAACTGAATTGGATATTGCTGCCATAGAATTTGATTCTAGGAAGGTTGCTACACAAACACTTTTTGTTGCTGTAAAAGGGACAATTTCAGATGGACATCAATTTATTGGTAAAGCCATTCAATTAGGTGCTGTTGCTATTATTTGTGATGAGTTACCAGTCGATTTACAAGAAGGAATAACCTATATAAAAGTTAAAGATTCGGCGAAAGCCTTAGGAATAATTGCCTCAAATTTTTATCAAAACCCTTCAAAAGATTTGAAATTAGTAGGTGTTACAGGTACAAATGGAAAAACTACGGTTGCAACCTTGCTTTATAAATTATTTAGGGAATTAGGGTATAAAGTAGGTTTACTTTCTACGGTAGAAAATCAAATAAATGATATCGTTATTCCATCTACTCACACCACTCCAGATCCAATTGCATTAAACATATTGTTGTCAGACATGGTTGCAAAAGGTTGTGACTATTGCTTTATGGAAGTAAGTTCCCATGCAATCGCACAAGCAAGAATTGAAGGTTTAAATTTTGCTGGCGGCATTTTTACAAACATCACACATGATCATTTAGATTTTCATAAAACATTTGATAACTATATAAAAGCCAAGAAAGCATTTTTTGATGGCTTAAATAAATCTGTTTTTGCATTAACCAATTCCGATGATAAAAACGGAATGGTGATGTTACAAAACACAGCAGCTCATAAAAAGACGTATGGTTTAAAATCAATGACAGATTTTAAAGCCAAGATAATCGAAAATCAATTTTCTGGTTTGCATTTAGATATTGATGGTGAAGATGTTTACTTCAAATTGGTTGGGAGTTTTAATGCTTCAAATTTATTGGCTGTTTATGGAACTGCTTTACTTTTAGATCAAGATAAAACTAAAGTCTTAACCATATTAAGTAAGTTGAGTGGAGCTGAAGGTCGTTTTGATTACATGATATTTCCTAACAGGATAATTGCAATTGTAGATTATGCACATACGCCAGATGCGATTGAAAATGTTTTATCTACCGTTGATAATATCCGCACAAAAATAGAACAAGTAATTACGGTAGTTGGATGTGGCGGAGATAGAGATAAAACCAAACGCCCAATTATGGCCAAGACAGCTTGTGATTGGAGCGATAAAGTCATTTTAACTTCTGATAATCCTCGTTCTGAAGATCCTGAAGCTATCATTAAAGATATGCAAGTTGGCGTTTCTCCTGTAAATCAAAAGAAAGTGATTTCTATTACCGATAGACGTGAAGCGATTAGAACAGCTTGTCATTTAGCAAAACCAGGTGATATTATTTTGGTTGCCGGTAAAGGTCATGAGAAATATCAAGAAATAAAAGGAGTGAAATCGGATTTTGATGATAAGAAAATATTAATGGAATGTTTTAATCAACTCAGCTAATTAGAATATGCTATACCATCTTTTTACATATTTAGATAAACAGTTCGACTTTCCAGGTTTTGGACTTTTCCAGTTTATCTCTTTTAGAGCGGGGATGGCTATGATTCTTTCTTTAATTATAACTACTGTTTATGGTAATAGATTAATCAGCTATTTAAGATATAAGCAAGTTGGCGAAACAGTTCGAAATTTAGGTTTAGAAGGTCAAAATCAAAAGCAAGGAACGCCAACAATGGGCGGTTTAATCATTATCGCAGGGATTTTGATTCCGGTTTTGCTTTTTGCGAGGATAGAGAATATATACATCATTTTAATGATTGTAACCACCGTTTGGATGGGAGCGATTGGTTTTTTAGATGATTATATTAAAGTATTTAAAAAAAATAAAGAAGGTTTAGCAGGGAAGTTTAAAATAGTTGGTCAAGTTGGTTTATCTCTAATTATTGGTTGGACTATGTTTTTTCATCCGGATATTTTGGTAAGACAAACGGTTAGTCAAGTTTCTGAGGTAACAAAATCTACAAAAGGCAACATAACTTTTAAAGAAGAAATTTTTAATGAAAAAGGTGAAAAACTAATTAGGGTAGAAAAAAATAACGGAATTTATTACGCTAAGGATGTAAAATCTACCATTACAAATATTCCTTTTTACAAAAATAATGAGTTCGATTACGCCAAGGTTTTAAAATTTTTAGGCGATGATTATCAAAAGTATTCGCTGGTTGTATTTCTACTTTTTGTAATTGTAATTATTACAGCAGTATCTAATGGAGCAAATATCACCGATGGAATAGATGGTTTGGCAACAGGAACTTCAGCAATTATCGGGATTACTTTGGCTTTGCTGGCTTATGTTTCTGGTAACACTATCATTGCAGATTATTTAAAGATTATTTATATCCCAAACTCTGGTGAATTGGTAATTTTTGCAGCATCTTTTGTTGGTGCTTGCATCGGTTTTTTATGGTACAATGCATATCCAGCGCAAGTTTTTATGGGCGATACAGGTAGTTTAACAATAGGAGGAATCATTGCTGTTTTTGCAATCATGATTCGTAAAGAATTACTGATTCCTATCCTTTGTGGGGTATTTCTGATAGAAAATATATCAGTAATAATGCAGGTAAGCTGGTTTAAATATACAAAACGAAAATCTGGAGAAGGCAAACGAATATTTCTGATGGCGCCTTTACATCATCATTTTCAGAAAAAGGGATACCACGAATCTAAAATTGTAAGCAGGTTTTGGATTGTAGGAATTTTACTGGCAATCATCACCATAGTGACATTGAAGTTGAGATAGAGATTAACATTAAGAAAACAAGAAATAAGATACAAGAATCAAGACACAAGAATCAAGACATAAGAATCAAGATAAAATGAACGATAACTACCAAAATTCTGCACTTCAAACTATCTCTCCTCTGGAGAAGACTGGGATGAGGCTAGTTATTCTTGGTGCAGGAGAAAGCGGAGTGGGTGCGGCAATTTTAGGAAAGAAGCAAGGTTTTGAAGTTTTTGTATCAGATTTTGGAGAAATAAAACAAGCTTATCAAGATGAATTAAATCATTTTAAAATTCCTTTTGAAGCTCAAAAACATACAGAAGAATTAATATTAAATGCAACTGAAGTGATTAAAAGCCCAGGGATTGCAGATAAAGTAAGCATCGTTAAAAAACTAAAAGAGAAAAATGTTCCAATAATTTCTGAAATAGAATTTGCTGGTAGATATAGCAATGCGAAGATGATTTGTATTACGGGCTCTAATGGTAAATCAACTACCACCATGTTAACCTACCATATTTTACAAAATGCGGGTTTAAATGTTGGTTTGGCCGGAAACATCGGAAAAAGCTTTGCGAGACAGGTAGCTCAAGAAAATTTTGATTACTACGTATTAGAAATTAGCAGTTTTATGCTGGATGATATGTATGAGTTTAAAGCAGATATTGCTGTTTTGTTAAATATCACGCCAGACCATTTAGATAGATACGATTATCAAATGGCAAACTATGTAAAATCTAAGTTTAGGATTGTACAGAACCAAACAGCATCAGACCATTTCATTTATTGTGATGATGATTTGGAGATAAAAAATTTTATGGCTTACGCCGATATAAAAAGTCAAAAACATCCATTTTCAATCGAACATGAATTGAAGAATGGCGCATATTTAAAAGCAAATAATCTAATGATAAACCTCACCAACTCCGATCAATTCGAAATGACCATCCAAGACCTAGCGTTACAGGGTAAACACAATACCTATAATTCTATGGCCTCTGGTATTCTCGCTAAAACTTTAGAAATCAGGAATGAGACGATAAGAGAAAGCATGGGTAATTATAAAAATATTGATCACCGCTTAGAATTTGTGGCTAATATTTCAGGAATTACTTTTATTAACGATTCTAAGGCAACAAATGTCAATTCTGTTTGGTACGCTTTAGAAAGTTTAAATACAGATGTGGTTTTAATTATGGGTGGAGTTGATAAAGGGAATGATTACACCATGTTAAAAGAGTTAATGCGTCAAAAAGTAAAGGCAATTATCTGTTTAGGAAAGGATAACAAAGCACTTCATGATGCTTTTGAAGATGATGTAGAAGTGATGGTGAATACTTTTTCTGCAAGTGAAGCTGTTCAAATCGCTTATCACATGGCTAAAAAAGGAAGTACAGTTTTACTTTCTCCAGCTTGTGCAAGTTTTGATTTATTTAAAAATTACGAGGATAGAGGAAACCAGTTTAAAGCAGCTGTAAAAGAACTTTAACATGATAAAAGCAATACTTGATCATACAAAAGGAGATCGCTGGATTTGGATTATAATCATTTTGCTTTCGCTGATATCTGTTTTAGCAGTTTATAGTGCAACAGGCACTTTAGCTTATAAAAGAGGAGTAGGGTCAGAATCTTTGATGTTTAAGCATCTGCTATTTATTATTTTGGGTTTTGTACTCATATATTTTGCACACCTTTTAGATTATCGATATTACGCTGGTATTTCTAAGGTTTTAATGGTGGTTACCATTCCCTTATTAATTTACACTTTGGTTTTTGGTAGTCACGTAAACGATGCAAGTCGTTGGATAGCAATACCAGGAACAGGTTTAACTTTCCAAACATCAGATTTAGCCAAATTAGCTTTAATCACTTATTTAGCAAGAACTTTAACTAAACAACAAACAAATATTAAAGATTTTAAAAGCACAGTATTATGGCTTTTATTACCTATGGGAAGCATTTTCTTATTAATAGCTTATGCTAATTTATCTACAGCTATGATGTTAGCTGGTGTTGGTGTTTTATTATTATTAATTGGTAGAGTAAGTTTAAAACAAATAAGTGTGGTAGGCGGTGGCTTATTAATTTTATTATTGATAGTTGTTTTATTGGGTCCACGACGTGGTGTTTACATCTCTAGGGTAAAAGCGTATATGCACCCCGAAATGCAAAATTCTGATAAAACATTTCAACAAAATCAGGCTAAAATAGCAGTTGCAACAGGTGGCATTATGGGCAAAGGACCAGGTAATAGCACTCAAAGAAATTTTCTTCCTCATCCCTATTCCGATTTTATTTTTGCAATCATAATAGAAGAATATGGTTTAGTTGGAGGGTTTACTTTAGTTTTTCTATATGTTTTTCTAATGTACCGCATCATGAAAATAGTCACACAAGCTCCAAAAGCATTTGGGGCATTATTAGCAGCAGGTTTAGGTTTTAGTTTAACTATACAAGCTTTAGCAAATATGGCAGTTGCGGTAAATTTATTTCCCGTTACTGGTGTTCCATTACCACTAATTAGTATGGGTGGTACATCCATTTTATTTACCAGTGTAGCATTAGGAATTATCCTTTCGGTAAGTAAAGATGTAGAAGAATATAAAGAAGAAAATATTGGCAAAGCCGATAAAGTAATTATAGGAGAAATACCTGCAATGGCGTAAATGAGATGTGAGAATTGAGAGTTAAGATTTGAGAAACAAGAATCAAGAATTAAAATAAATATTAAACTATAATATAAGCAAGTTCTTCTCTTTTGGAGAAGGATTTAGGATGAGGCAAATGGCAAAAAGAATAATCATAAGCGGAGGCGGCACCGGAGGACACATCTTCCCTGCTATTGCTATTGCCAATGCTTTGAAAAAATTAGATGCCAAAACAGAAATATTATTTGTTGGTGCAACGGGGCGGATGGAAATGGAAAAAGTGCCAGCAGCAGGTTATCAAATTATAGGTTTAGATATTCAAGGTTTCCAAAGAAGTGGATTGGCAAAAAATTTGTTATTGCCTTTTAAAATTATTGGTAGTCTTTTAAAATCATTCAGGATAATTAAAAATTTTAAGCCCGACGCAGTTGTAGGCGTTGGCGGTTATGCATCCGGGCCATTATTATATGCGGCATCTTTAAAAAAAGTGCCTTATTTAATTCAAGAGCAAAACTCTTATGCCGGTGTTACCAATAAATTTTTAGGTAAGGGTGCTAAAAAAATATGTGTAGCTTTTGATAAGATGGAGAAATTTTTTCCTGCTAATAAAATTATAAAAACAGGCAATCCTGTTCGAGAAAGCGCTATTGAAGTGGAAGGTAAAAGAGAAGAAGCCTTCAATTTTTTTGAACTAGATCCAAATAAAAAAACCGTTTTGGTAGTAGGTGGGAGTTTGGGAGCAGGTACTTTAAATAGCAGTATGTTAGCCGGATTGGAAACATTTAAAGAAGCTGAGGTACAATTGATATGGCAAACTGGCAAATTCTATTATAAAAATATTATTGAGCGTTATGGCAATCAATCTAAAGCAGAAGGAATAAGAATTTATGAGTTTTTAGACCGAATGGATTTAGCTTTTGCAGCTGCAGATGTAATAATCTCGAGAGCAGGTGCGGGAACTATTGCAGAATTGTGTTTGGTTAATAAACCTGTGGTTTTAGTGCCGTCGCCAAATGTTGCTGAAGATCATCAAACCAAAAACGCAAATGCTTTGGTAAGTAACGAAGCGGCTATTTTAATTGTAGATCGCCATGCAGAATCAGAATTGGTGGATCAAACAATGAAATTGTTAAAAGATGAAGCAAAAATGCTTTCTCTTTCTCAAAATATAACCAAAATGGGATTGGCTAAGGCCGATGAATTAATAGCGAAAGAAGTAATAAATATTGCTAGTTAAATGATGGATTTAAATAACATAAAAAGAGTTTACCTGATAGGCATTGGCGGAATTGGGATGAGTGGGCTCGCTCGTTATTTTCATCAAAAAGGATTTTTGGTTTGCGGTTATGATAAAACGCCAACAGGTTTAACACAATCATTGGTAAAAGAAGGTATTTGTATTTCTTATGAGGATGAACCAAATTTAATCCCAATTTCTTTCCAACAAAAAGATAAAGAAACATTAATCATTTTTACCCCAGCAATTCCGGCTGAAAGTAAAATTCAAAAGTATTTTAAAAATAAAGGTTTCGATCTTTATAAACGTTCCCAGGTTTTAGGGATGATTTCTAAAGATTTATTCACCATTGCGGTAGCGGGTACACACGGAAAAACCACTACCAGTAGTTTAATTGCACATTTATTAAAATCAGGAAATATAGATTGCTCGGCGTTTTTAGGAGGAATTGCAACAAACTATGATTCTAATTTAATCATTGGAAAAAGCGATGTTTTAGTTGTAGAAGCTGATGAATATGATCGTTCATTTTTAACGCTTCACCCTAATTTAGCAGTAATTACTTCAATGGATGCCGATCATTTGGATATTTATGGGGCTGAGGCGCAATTGCATGAATCTTTCCATCTGTTTGCAAAACAGGTTAAGCATAATGGGGAGCTGATCTTTAGAGAAGGATTAAATCTTGAAAACGGAACTACTTACGCATTGTCATCATCGGCGAAGGCCAGAGGTTTAAATGTAATAATAGAAAATGTCACTTTCTTCTTCGATTTTGAAAATGAAAACACTTCAATTAAAGATTTGGAGCTTGGTTTACCAGGTAGGCATAATGTAGAAAATGCAGTTGCTGCGGTAGAGATTGCGCTAAAAATGAAATTAAATCCAGATCAAATTAGATTGGGATTATCCTCTTTTAAAGGAGTAAAACGCAGGTTTGAATATCATGTAAAAGAAGAAAGAATTTACATTGATGATTATGCTCATCATCCTGCCGAATTAAAAGCTTGTTTTGAAGCGGTAAGATCTTTATATCCTAGAAAAAAAATGACCGTAATTTTTCAGCCTCATCTATTTTCACGCACCAGAGATTTTGAGAAAGACTTTGTAGAAGTTTTAAATACAGTTGATGAATTGATTTTACTAGACATTTATCCTGCAAGAGAAAAACCAATTCCTGGAGTAACTAGTCAGGTTTTGGCTAATCAAATGGATAGTGGAAAAGTACGTGTTTGTGGAAAAGAAGAAACTTTAGAAATTATAAGAAACGAAAATCCGGAACTACTTTTAACGGTTGGCGCTGGCGATATTGACACTTTAGTTTTACCTCTTAAAAATGTAATGAACCATGTTTAAGAGAATCAACTGGAAAGCAATTGGGATTGCATTTGCATGGATAATCAGCCTTGGTAGTGTAATTACTTTAATGAGTTTCATCGAGATAAAAAAAACCGAGAATACTTGTGAAAAAGTAGAAGTGATTTTGCCTGGTAATCAGTTTTTTGTAGAAAGAGCAGAAGTTGATGAGATCTTAAAAGATAAAAACGGATTACTAATTGGTAGACGATTAAACAATATCAACATCCAAAAACTAGAGGATAAATTAAAGGCAAATCCCTTTATAGAATATGCTAAGGTTTATATAGATATGGATGGAATTCTCCATGCAGATGTAAAACAGAGAGTACCTATTTTAAGAGTTTTTAATATAGCTGGTCAGGATTTTTATATTGATCAAAATGGATTTAAAATTCCTATATCAGATCATTTTACAGCTAGAGTGTTAGCAGCAAACGGAGCAATTTTAGAAACATTTAACGATAAAATTGATACTTTAAAAACACAAATAGCAAAAGACTTATTTGCTACTGCAAAATTTATAGATGCCGATAGTTTATGGAGTCAGCAAATCGTACAGATATACGTTAACGATCAAAAAGATATGGAGTTAGTGCCAAGGGTTGGCAAACAAAAAATAATTTTAGGTAATGCAGATATGTTAGCCGATAAGTTTAAAAACTTGCTCGTTTTTTATAAACAGGCTATCCCAAAAGTTGGCTGGGAAACTTATAGCGCCATTAACTTAAAATTTCAAGGTCAAATTGTTTGCGTTAGGGCAGATTCTACTTTGGTTAAGAAAGCACCAACAGAAATTAAAATAGACAGTAACACTATCAATAAAAACATAAATCAGGATTCAACTAATAATATATACTAATTATGGAAAAAAGTATAACCAAACCATCAAAAAGTTCATCTATCGTTGTCGGTTTGGACATCGGTACAACAAAAATTTGTGTCATAGTTGGCAGAAAGAACGAACACGGGAAGGTGGAAATTTTGGGCTTGGGTAAAGCAGAGTCTTCTGGGGTAACCAGAGGAATTGTTTCTAATATCGCTAAAACCGTAAAAGCAATTGTACATGCCGTTGATGAAGGAAGTTCTCAATCAAACGTAGATGTTAAAATCGTTAACGTTGGTATTGCTGGGCAGCACATTAAAAGTTTACAGCATAGAGGTATTTTAACCCGTAAAGATTTGAGCAATGAAATATCTAGAAGAGATATTGATAAGTTGATAGACGATATGTATAAGTTAGCCATGAATCCTGGTGAAGAGATTATCCATGTTTTACCTCAAGAATTTACGGTAGATAACGAACCTGGTATTAAAGACCCTGTTGGTATGGCTGGTGTAAGACTGGAAGCTAATTTCCATATCATTACTGGTCAGGTTACGGCTATCAAAAATATCATGAAATGCGTAGACCAAGCGAATTTAGAAACTCAAGATTTAATCTTAGAGCCTTTAGCATCTTCTGAGGCTGTTTTAAGTGATGAGGAAAAAGAGGCAGGTGTGGTTTTAGTTGATATAGGTGGCGGTACAACAGATGTAGCTATTTTTCATGAAGGCATCATCAGACATACCGCAGTTATTCCATTTGGGGGGAATAGCGTTACGGAAGATATAAGAGAAGGCTGTTCTGTAATGCGTAACCAGGCAGAATTGTTAAAAGTGAAATTTGGTTCTGCCTTGGCAGAGGAAAATAAAGAAAACGAAATTATTTGTGTTCCGGGTTTAAGAGGACGCGAGCCTAAAGAAATCTCTGTTAAAAATCTAGCTTTTGTAATTCAAGCAAGGATGGAAGAGATTATAGATCACGTTCATTACGAGATTAAATCTTCTGGATATGAGAAAAAATTAATTGGTGGCATTGTAGTTACTGGTGGTGGTGCGTTATTAAAACATTTACCTCAATTAATTGAATATGTTACAGGTTTAGATTGCAGAGTTGGCTATCCGAATGAGCACTTGGCCAAAAACGAGACACTTTCTAAAGCTATTTATGAAGATTTAAAAAGCCCAATGTATGCTACTGGTATTGGCTTATTAATTAAAGGAATTGAAAAGGAAGAATTAAATGCACTAAGAGAAAGTAGACCAAGTAAGAAAGTGGAAGTAACAGAAGCCCCACGAAAAAACAGAGGTTTATTTGCTTCTTTGCTAGAAGGAACTAAAAAATTCATTAAGGATGATATATCCGATCAGGATTTTTTAAAGTAATTTTCAACAACAATCAAGTTTTCCACACAATCAACATTTGTGGATAACTAATGTGGAAAATTAATTAATATTACGAGTAGATTAAGTTGAAATAAAATAAAAACTTACTAACTGATAATTAAGGATATGCAGTTTGAAATGTTAAAAGAAAAGTCATCTATCATCAAAGTTATTGGTGTTGGCGGTGGCGGTGGTAATGCAGTAAACCACATGTACAGGCAAGGAATTACAGGTGTAGATTTCATAATCTGTAATACTGATGCACAAGCTTTAGAGTTAAGTCCAATCCCAAACAAGGTACAATTAGGTGCTAGTTTGACTGAGGGAATGGGAGCTGGTTCTATCCCAGAAGTGGGTAAAAACTCGGCAATAGAAAACATTGACGATGTTAAAGAAATGCTTGGCTCAAATACCAGAATGCTTTTTATCACAGCAGGAATGGGCGGTGGTACAGGTACTGGCGCAAGTCCAATCATTGCTAAAGCTGCAAAAGAATTAGATATCCTTACTGTTGCAATTATTACAACTCCATTTTCTTTTGAGGGCAAGCGTAGAAAAATGCAGGCTGAAGAAGGTTTAGAAGAGCTAAAAAAATACGTTGATTCTTATTTGGTTATTTCTAATGATCGCTTACGCGAGATATTTGGAAACTTAACTTTAGGATCTGCATTTGGCCAAGCTGATGATATTTTAACTACAGCGGCTAAAGGTATTGCAGAGATAATCACAGTTCCTGGCTATATAAACGTGGATTTTAAAGATGTGCGTACCGTTATGAAAGATAGCGGCGTTGCGATAATGGGTAGTTTTTCTGCCGAAGGTGAAAACAGAGCTTTAAAGGCAGTTGAAGGAGCTTTAGCTTCTCCATTATTAAAAGATAATGAAATAGAAGGCGCTAGATATATTTTATTAAATATCAGCTCTGGCGATA